>CAXSIG010000124.1:6780-10417 GCA_964237255.1 uncultured Bryobacteraceae bacterium | reverse complement strand
CCCCACCTTGGGTTGGGTCTGCACCGCTTTCTTGCCCTTCACATCGAGCGAAGCTCCGCCACCCGTTCCCCGCGTGGCAAAGATGGAGAGCGACATGGAGGTCAACATAAACACAATCGCCGAAATCGTCGTCGCCTTTGACAGCAACGTCGCCGAACCGCGCGGACCGAATGCCGTCTGGGAACCCATGCCTCCGAATGCACCCGCCAGGTCCGCCGCTTTACCGCTTTGCAGCAGAACCACAATAATTAAAAACAGGCACACCAGGACGTGCACAATCGTCAACAGAATGATCACAACCTTGCCAGTATAGCATCGCGGCTTCTAGAGTAGAAGTAATCCCGCGCACACTGGAATGTACCGTCTCCGATATACAGCCCGCTATCTTTCTCAGACGGAAGTCCACGTCTTCGCGCTCTCAATAGCGGCCAGCGTGCTCCTCTCGTTCTATCCGTTCCTCATCGTCATGGTGTCGCTGTGCAAATATGCCTTTCACTGGCCCGACGCGGTCAACGCCATCTACTTCGCCGTGAACGACTATCTGCCGGGCGAAGTTGGGCAATTTATTCAACGCAATCTGGCGGTATCTGTCGCGTCGCGAGGCAAATCGCAGTTCATTTCGCTCGCACTCCTCCTGTTTACGGCAAACGGCGTGTTCGAGCCGCTAGAGGTCGCTTTAAACAGGGTCTGGGGGGTTCAAGTGAACCGCTCGTACCTGAAAAACCAATTACTCAGTCTGTTCCTGATTTTCTTATGCGGCGGCTTAGTGCTGAGCTCGTTTCTACTCACCGCCATTAACCAGGAGTTCTTAAAGCACACCTTCGCGCTGCCGGCCATCCCCGCTTGGATGGCATCCGCCATCTTCAAAGTCGCTGCCCTGCCGATCACTATCCTTGCGCTATTTCTGACTTATTGGATCCTGCCGAATCGCCGCGTTCCGGCACGGCCGCTGATGGCGGTTTCGATCAGCGTCGGCCTGCTGCTGGAACTATTGAAATACGCCAACATCATGCTATGGCCGTATCTGAAGGAAAAGCTGCAGAATGAGTACGGGCCATTTCACATTTCGGTATCAATTGTTCTCCTTAGTTTCGTTCTGGCGATGCTGGTGCTCGCAGGCGCAGAATGGTCGGCGCGGAAGCCTGCTATGATCCCCGAAGAAGTTACGCTTCTTCTTCCCCCATGCCAGCTCCAACCCAGTCAAGAGATTGGAACGCCATCGCCACAGCGCGAAACCTCCCTGCGCCGGTAAATACCGCGCCTCTCGACAGTCTGGAGAATACGTTGCGGCCGCTGGTTGCCGCGCTTCCGTTTGAGACGGAACCCGCCTTTACATTCCTGATTTCCGAAACGAGTGACGGCGAATGACCCTCACCGAAGCGGCGGAGGCGTTGAAAAATCGAACGGTATCCTCCGTGGAACTGACCGAACAATCGCTACAAAAGATCGAACGGCTCAACCCGTCGCTGAATGCCTATATAACCATCACTGGGGAGCAAGCGCTGGCAGCGGCGCGGCAAGCCGACGCCGAGATTGCGCAAGGCAACTGGCGCGGCCCTCTACATGGCCAACCGTTCGCCTTGAAGGACGTCTTCAGCACCCGTGGCATTCGAACGACCTGCGGGTCGTTACTGTTCAAAGACAATGTACCGAGCCTGGACTCGGCGGTCACTGAGCGGTTCGCGCAAGCTGGCGCCGTGCTAACGGGCAAGACTGGCTTGCACGAACTTGCATACGGCATCACGTCCAACAACCCGCATTTCGGAACGATCCACAACCCTTGCGCCCAGGACCGGATCCCCGGCGGATCCAGCGGCGGGTCGGCTGCAGCGGTAGGTTCGGGAATGGTAGCCGCAGCAATGGGCAGCGATACCGGCGGATCCATCCGAATTCCAGCGGCCTTTTGCGGAATTGTAGGACTGAAACCCACCAGTGGCCGCGTCAGCCGGTTCGGTGTGATGCCACTCGATTTCACGCTCGATCATATGGGTCCACTGACCCGAACCGTCCGCGACGCTGCGATCGTATTGGACGCAATCGCAGGATACGACCCACGCGACGATTCCAGTTCGCGGCGATCTGTCTCATCCTATGCGCCAAGGCCGGAGGTTTCCATAAAAGGCGTCCGCATCGGCAAGCCTGACAACTTTTATTTCGATCGGGTAGAGCCAGATGTCAGGCAGGCCGTAGAGGCATGCTTCCAACTCGCTGAGTCCTTAGGCGCGGAGATTGTTCCGATACGTGTTCCCGATGTCGCCGCCATGAACGCTGCCGCCAGAGTCATTCTGATGAGTGAAGCGTCGGCGCTGTTGGAACCGTACTTAGAAAAACGAGAACTGTTTGGCTCGGACGTCCTGACGCTTTTCGATCAAGGACGCCTGCTTTCGGCGACCGACTACATTAATGCTCAGCGGCTCCGACGAGTCATGATTCGGGAGTATGCCCAAATCTGGAAAGAGGTTGACATCTTGTTTACTCCAACTTCGCCGATTTGTGCTCCCAAAATCGGTGCTTCGACCGTCTTGATTGATGGAGAAGAAGAGGATACACGAATGGCGGCGACTCGGTTTGTCCGCGGATTCAATTTGACCGGGTGGCCGGCCATCTCCTTACCGTGCGGAAGTGATCTTACCGGGCTCCCAATCGGATTACAGATTATCGCGCCTGCTTTCGAAGAGGCAGCGCTTATTAACATAGCGGTTGCGGTTGAGTCAAGTCTTTCCATCAGTTACCACCGGCAACAGAGTCACTAGCATTACTGAAATTTTGGACAATTGTGTAAAGGTAATGTTTTAAATCCTGATTTTGGAATTCTATCTGTCCCTAACTCACTGAAACCACTCTGAAACTGAGTGGCGTAGAAGGTGCATTGTTTTGATTAGATGCCCAATTTACCTCGACATGGCAAAATGTCAGCTTTAGCACTAAGTGCGGGCTTGGCTCTGGTTTCAACGCTAAGTGCGCAGACTACCAGCGGCAATTTAGTTGGAACGATTCTTGATTCCAGCGGCGCAGCAGTCCCTAAAGCATCGATCCAAGCCGTTAATTTGGCGACTAATGTATCGACAATAGCAAAGGTTAACGGGAAAGGAGATTATCGTATCGATAATCTTTTAGCTGGCAGATATTCGTTGACCGCCAGCGCTCCCGGTTTCACCTCCGGTTCGGTGAAAGACATCGAAGTGCAATTAAACCGGACAGCCACCGCAAATTTCGCGCTTCAAGTGGGACAAGTATCCACCAGCGTCGATGTGCAGGAATCCGCCGCGACCATCGATACGACAACATCGCAGATTCAGTCGACCTTCGACGGCCAGGATGCGCGAAGTCTGCCGCAAGCTGCTCAAGGTTCCGGCGTTCTCAATCTGAGTCTTTTAGGAGCCGGCGTGGGGTCCAGCGGCGGTCTTGGTTATGGTGATGGTCCTTCGGTCGGTGGTCAACGGCCAACAAACAACAATTTCAACATTGAGGGTGTCGATAACAACGACAAAGGGGTAACTGGCCCGATCGTTTCCGTCCCTAACGATGCCGTCGGACAGTTCTCGATTCTTCAGAACCAGTTCAGTCCGGAATTCGGTTTTTCTTCCGGCGGTATTTTTAATACGAATATTCGGACTGGCACTAATCAACTGCATGG
>CAXSIG010000124.1:2711-6770 GCA_964237255.1 uncultured Bryobacteraceae bacterium | reverse complement strand
ATTTATGAGTACCTGCAGAATCGTAATCTCAACGCTGTCGATCAGCAAAATGCGCGCCAGGGTTTTCGTGAGAATCCTCGCTTTGACAGCAATCGTTTAGGCGCCAATATCGGCGGCCCAATTATCAAAAACAAGCTGTTTTATTTTGCCGATTTCGAATACAATCCCGTTGGCCAGAACTCTCCTCCAGCGGGTCAAGTCTTCGCTCCGACAGCTGCCGGGTATTCCACACTGGGCGGTCTGGCGCTAGTAAGCAAAACAAATTTAGGCGTCTTACAGCAATACCTGCCGGCGGCCACATCTGCCACGACAACAACTGCGGTTGCAGGCATCAACATCCCAATCGGCCCCATCACGATCAACTCGCCGAATTTCAGTAATCAGTACAATCTGGTTGCGGCCGGTGATTGGAACATCTCGCAGAATAACCAGTTTCGCATTCGATACGTCTACAACAAATACGCCGGTATCGATACCTCGGCAAGCCTGCCGGTATTCTTCTCTCCCATTCCGCTCCGCAACCACTTAGCTTCTGTTTCGGAGTTCCACAACTTCTCTCCTACGCTGACGAATGAGCTCCGAATCGCGTTCAGCCGCAAGTTTAATGACTATCCTATCGGAAATTTCACGTTCCCCGGCTTGGATGCGTTTCCAAATATCCAGATCGATCAGGACTTAAACCTGCAACTCGGTCCGGACTCGAATTCGCCCCAGGGCTACGTCCAGAACACTTACCAGATCGCGGACAACGTCACGAAGATTTTGGGCCGCCACACCATCAAATTCGGATACGATTTCCACGACATCATTGCCAGCAACACCTTCGTTCAACGCGCACGTGGCGACTACGACTACTCGGATCTAGATCATTACCTCCGCGATGTGAGCCCCGACGAATTGGGCGAACGTAGCGTCGGCGCAGCGGGGGGCATCCCAGTCGGCTATTTACAGCACGGTGTTTTCATTAACGACGACTATCGCCTGCGCAGGAATCTCACCGTCAATCTCGGTCTGCGCTACGAGTACATCACGGTGCCGATCGTATCTCGCGCTCAGCAGTACAATTCGCTAGCGAGTCTGCCGGGCTTTCTGGTTTTCAAAAAGCCGGAATCGACACCGCACGATTTCGCCCCACGTATCGGTCTTGCCTACTCTCCGGGTACCAGCGGAAAGACTTCCATCCGCGCCGGTTTCGGTATATCTTACGATCAGTTCTACAACAACCTGGCAATCAACGCGAAGCCGCCCTTTTACCAGCAAACGAAAGACGTTCCTAACCTGGATGGCACTACGCCGAACTTCCTGAAGAACGGAGGCCTGACAGGGGCCGTTCCGCCGCCCGCCACCACCGTTGCCGATGCGCGAGCGCAAACTTCGTCTTACACTTACGACCAAATCCGTCCTTACTCCATCAACTGGACGTTTGGCGTTCAACACGTGTTTGCGAACGACTATACATTTGAAGCCCGCTACACGGGAACTCGCGGCGTTCACTTACAGGTTCAGGAGCAGTTGAATCGAAACTCTCTGGTTACGCCTTCGAATTACATCCCGACGTTCTTCAGCGCTCCGTCCGTAGCTTCTCTCGCGGGCCTGCGCACACTGTCGCAAGTCAAGACTGGTACGAACAACCCGTATGCGGCCGCTGGATTCACCAGCACTATTACGGCTTATGTTCCTTATGGAAATTCTTCGTATCACGGGCTAGCGTTACAGTTAACGCGTCGTTTCACTCGTAACCTCTCGTTCGTAGGAGCGTACACCTGGAGCCACAATATCGACGACAGCACCGCGACGGTGTTCTCCACTTACCTGACGCCTCGGCGCGGTCAGGATTTCGGCAATCTTTCGTCGGATAAAGCTTCTTCCGCTTTGGACCGTCGGCAACGCTTCACGCTCACTACAAACTACGATTTCCTGCCGTTCCAAGGCCGCCACTATATCCTGAAAAACATTGTCGGGAACTGGAACATCTCTGGAGCCTATACGTACGAAACTCCGGAATACGCCACCATCCAGAGCGGTCTCGATACCAATCTGAATGGCGATTCCGCGGGGGATCGTTCCATCATCAATACAGCGGGAATCAAGAACACCAGCAGCGACGTTTACGGCATCAATGCGCTCGGGCAGACTGTGGCTGCAGGTAACGCGGGTATTGTCGCCTACGTGGCTACAAATCCGAATGCGCGCTATGTGAAGGCAGCGTCAGGCGCACTGGCTAACGCGGGCCGCAACACCTATCCGCTTCTTCCGATCGACAACATCGATCTTTCGCTTTCGAAACGCATCAACGTAACAGAACGCTTCCACCTGGAATTTGGCGGCCAGTTCTTCAATGCCCTGAACCATGCCCAGTATTTTCCGGGATACCTCAGCGACATCCTTCGCCGATCCTTCACCAGTTCTCGGAATTTCCTCATTCCTGGGAATGTGGACTTCGGACATCTGGATCGTTACTTCCCCAGCAATTCCCGTAACGGTCAGGTTTTCGCGAAGATCGTTTTCTAATCCGATCCATTCGTGCTGATCAAGGGAGCCCTCGGGCTCCCTTTTTTCATTGGGATGGTATATAACGGAGCGGAATGAAACGCGCCGTCTTCCTATTGGTTTTTCCCCTCCTCCTCGCCCAATCTCCGCACCAAACCACCAAGGCTGATGTCGATCGCCTGATGAAGGAACTGTCCAACTGGGGCCGTTGGGGCAAAACAGACCAGATGGGAACGGTCAATCTGATCACTCCCGCCAAGCGAAAAACCGCCGCGGCCTTGGTGACGGAAGGCGTTTCCGTCTCCCTCGCTCACGATGCGGAAACCGTTAAAGCGCCCGATAACCCCAACCCCTTTAAACAAACCTTCACCTTCACTGGCGCAAAGCCGGCGGCGGGACAATTTGTCCTCGATACTTACTCCGTGGACTATCACGGGCAAGCCCACACCCATATGGACTCGCTCTGCCACATGTTTTTCGATGGCAAATTTTACAACGGCTACTCGAAGGACATCGTCACGGACAAAGGCGCTTCGGAACTGGCAATCACAAACTTCAAGAACGGTTTCTTCTCCCGCGGCGTGCTCATGGACTTTCCGAAGCTAAAAGGCGTCCCGTATCTCGAACCCGGAGCTGCCATCTATCCCGAAGATCTCGATGCGTGGGAGAAAAAAACCGGTGTGCACATCGCGGCGGGCGATATCGTTTTGATCTACACGGGCCGCTGGGCTCGACGCACCGCGAAAGGCGCTTGGGATGCCGGAGCAAAAGCCGCCGGCCTCCATGCCTCTACCGCGAAGTGGTTTCATCAACGCGACATAGCCGTGATCGGAAGCGATCTCGGCACTGATGTCCAACCCTCACTGGTCGAGGGAGTGTTGGAACCGATGCATCAGATGTTTCTAATCGCCATGGGTACTCCTATTTTCGACAACCTGGATCTGGAAACTCTCGCGAAAGCCGCAGCGATGCGCAACCGCTACACGTTCCTGCTGACCGCCGCGCCGTTGTCCGTTCCCGGCGGGACTGGCTCGCCCTTCAACCCGATTGCGACGTTCTGATCAGTTCGTCGGCGTTCCGCAGTGCCTCGGGCGTAAGTTTTGCGCCGGATAACATGCGGCCGATTTCCTGCCGCCTGGCTTCCTGTGTCAGCTCTTCGATGCGCGCGACGGTGCGGCCATTCGCATCCGCCTTCTCCACCCGATAATGGTGGTCCGCGAAACTGGCAATCTGCGGTAGGTGCGTAACGCACAGCACCTGGTTTACACGCGATAGCTGCTTCAGCCGGCGCGCCACGCCATCGGCGGCTATCCCACCGATTCCTGTGTCCACCTCGTCGAAGACCAGGGTCCGCAACGGCCCTTTCTGCGTCCCGATAACACAAGTCTTCAGCGCGAGAGCGATCCGCGAAATCTCTCCACCCGATGCGATCCGGTCCATCGGCTTCGGCTCCTCCCCTCGATTCGGCGACACCAAAAACTGCACCCGATCCATGCCGCTTTCGCTCCAACCCGCCGGCTCGATCGCGACCTGAAACACGGTGCGCTCCATGGCAAGTGAGCCCAGCTC
>CAXSIG010000124.1:1762-2701 GCA_964237255.1 uncultured Bryobacteraceae bacterium | reverse complement strand
GCGACGGCTCAGTTCCGCCGCTGCCGCTTTACGAACGCGAGTCAATTCGGCCGCACACGCTTCATAACCTTTCGCCAGAGTACTCAAAGCCGCGCGCAACTGGGCCGTGCGTTCCCCCGCGCCCTCCGCCGTCGCAATCTGTGCGCGGACCGACTCGAGAAACGCGAGGATGTCGTTTACATTCGTCCCATATTTGCGCTTGAGCTTGCCGATCATGGCAAGCCGTGTCTCCACTTCTTCCAGTCGCGCCGGATTGGCTTCCAGGCTCCCCAGGTATCCGCGCAGTGCGTGCGATGCCTCTTGTACCGCGATCACCGCGGGTTGCAATAGTTGCCGCGCTTCTTCGAAAGACGGGTCGTCCAGCTTACGTAGCGCGGACCGGACCACCGTGTAAGCCGCTTCCTCCCCGTCATAAAGCAGTTCAAGGGCGGCGCCCGCCGCATCCAGCAGTTTCCCGGCATTCATTTGCACGCGCCGCTCTTCTTCCAGCGCGGTATCTTCATCGGGCAGCAGCGACTCGCCCTCTATCTCGCCGGCCTGAAATTGCCACAAGTCGAGTAATCGAAGCTTCTCCTGTTCCGCCGATTCCAGTTGCTTTAACTCCGCCTCCGCCTCGCGCCAAGCCGAGTAAGCCGCACGAACCTCGCGGCGCTTGTCGCGCGATCCCGCGAAGCTATCGAGAATCCCCAACTGCGATTCGGGTAAGAACAAAAGCTGCTGATCGTGCTGGCCATGGATATCGCCGAGCCTGCCTGGCGGCCAGTCCTCAGCCGCAACCTCCTTGACGATCTCGAGGCCAAGAATACGACCGCAGGCGAGGTCAGCTTCCACGCGGCCAAGACGATCACCACCGTCGAGGGCGGCATGGTGTTCACCGACGACGCCGCGCTGGCCGACCGGTTGCGCCTGCTCCGGTCGCACGGCGAGGACCCGGGCCGC
>CAXSIG010000124.1:0-1752 GCA_964237255.1 uncultured Bryobacteraceae bacterium | reverse complement strand
CGAGGTAAGGCGCTAAATCCCGAAGCAGCGCCACGGTAGCGGCCCGGCTTCCGACATACACGCGGCTTTTGCCGTTTTGCAGAATCTCGCGCTCTATCAACAGTTCCCCGTCCTCGGCTTCGAAGCCCGCCGGTGCCAGAACGCGCTCCTGCGCTTTCTCGCCGATGTCGAAACGCCCGGAAACCCGTGCCTTTGTTTCCCCGGTGCGGATGACGTCGGTGGAGGCGCGGCCGCCCAGAAGCAAGCCCAACGCATCCACCACGATGGACTTTCCACTTCCCGTTTCACCGGTAAGCAGGTTTAGGCCGCTGCCGAAACGCACACGCAGACGGTCCACCACCGCGTAGTTTTCAACCGTGAGTTCCAGGAGCATCCGTTGTGATTATAGAAGTGCGGTAGGCATCGTAAACTTTCTCAAAAACCGCATCCCATGAGATACCGAGCGCGTGCTCACGGGCGGAACGGCTCATGGCGGCGTGTTTCGCGGTGTCTCTCATGAGTAACCGAATGGCGGCGGCAAATTCGACGGCGCCGTTCGCGACGAACCCCGTGACATTCTCCTGGATCAGAAACTTCGGACCGCCGCCACTAGTCACAATCGTGGGAAGCCCTGATGCAAGCGCCTCCAGAATCACGTTACCGAACGTGTCTGTTTCGGAAGGAAACGCGAAGACGTCCATGTTGGCGTACGCTTCCGCAAGCGGCTCGCCTTTCAGCACGCCGGGAAAACTGGCATTCTTGAGGTTCGCTGCAAGCCAATCGCGCTCCCCACCCTGTCCCACGATCGCGAATCGGAACCGGTCGAAGCCAGCCGCGTGCAGCTGCCGCTCAATGTCCACCAAAAGACGGACGTTCTTCTCGGGGCTCAGCCTGCCGACATAGCCAATCGTGAATACATCGTCCGTTCGGGTGCGTCGTTCGGGTGAGTACAGGTGCGCGTCGATCCCGCGCCGCATCAGAAAAGAGGGACGCCCGGTACGCGTTTGCAGCATCGCGACCAACTCCGGATTCGGGGCTAGAAGCACGCGGCCAAACTTGTAAAACCGGAGCAGCGCATCCAGCATCCCGCGCTCGCCGGCATCTGTCCAGGGTTTCGGGAGAAACGGCTGCAATCGTCGCGCGCCGAACTCGTGCAGATTGGTGTGCCAGCTGGCGACCAGTGGCGTCTCCAATCGCCAAGCAAGTGCCGCGCCCAGGATACCCATATCGCCGGGGCCTGTAATGTGAATGACGTCGGGGCGGAACTCCTCAAGCGAGCGCTTGATCCAGGGCAACTGAAACATGCTCAACGTGTCGAACGCCATTCCCGCGTCCAGAGGAACGGACAGGGCGGTTCGCCGGAGTTCGACCGTTACCCGTTCGCCTTCTCGGGAAATCGCCGTTTTCGGCCCGGCGTGAACGCTGAAAAACGGATAACCACGACGCCGGGCAAATGCGTCCAGTTGCCGGCTGGTGAGCGCAACGCCATTCACTTCATGGAAACAATCCGTGAAAAACGCGACCCGTGGGACAAACATTTCAGAACCGTTTTGTTTTGCTCTCGACTTTTTGGGGCTGCAAACAAGTCATATGTTAGAGTCGGGAACTAGGGAGAGAAATTGCCGTTTGTTGCTGTATTTCCGCCGCTTTTTGCACAAGTAAGCTATCAGGAAATCGTGGGCGGCATGTCGTCGCTCTCGCTCGGCGTAATCGCATTTCTTCTGCTGTTTTCCATTCTCCCCTGGACGTTGATCTTCTCGAAATGGAGTTCGC
>CAXSIG010000123.1:1533-10426 GCA_964237255.1 uncultured Bryobacteraceae bacterium | reverse complement strand
AGGCCACATTCCCGTATTCGATCCCTGGGTGGTTGAGATCGGATACGATGCCACCAGCTTCCGTTGCGAAAGCCGACGGGTTATACCCTTGAGCATCTGTTAAATTGCGGGTAAAAACGTAGCTGGATTGGAACTGCAGCCCTTTGCTAAAACGCTTGCTAAAAGCGATAGTGGCCGCGTGATAATTGCTGACCCCTCCGTTTGTCTCGCCCTGAACCAATGCCCAAAGCGGGTATTTCGATGCCGCGTACCCTACGGTGTTCAAGGCCAACTGACCGATGTTCCCCTGTCGACCCAATTCCGAGCCGTGGCTCCCGTTGTAGCTCAGCCGCACTGCGGTTCCCCATCCCAAGTCACGTTCCAACGTAAGATTCCACTGATGAACTTTAGGATCTTTATAGTGAAGATCCTGCACCTGTTGGAAAAATTGGGAACCTGGTTGGGCTATGTTGGCGGGAAATGGATACGGAAATGTGTAGGTGGGTTTACCGTTCACGATGGACTGCTGAAATAAGCCTTGGTCAGCACTGTGGATCGCATAAGCAGCACCCAACAGAGAACCAAGAGGCCCTTCAATAAAAAGCCCGTATCCTCCGCGAAGTACTGTTTTTCCATTCGCGAATGGCCGCCAGGCGAACCCGATCCTGGGACCAAAATCAGTCTTCTGCGAATAGCGGAGACTTTCGGGAATTCCGGCCTGGGCCGCTGTGAGAATAGGTGTTGGATAGATGGATTGCGTAAACGCCGGGTTTAGAATGCTCAACGAAGCGGTATTCGGAACTACTGCCGCACCGTTTACGACTTGCCCATTGACGGTTGACTGATAGTCGGGCAAAAAGTTTGTCGAATTGAGCAGATGATCCTCGAACATCGGGTGATATTCCCAACGCAGCCCGTAGTTGAGGGTCAGCCTCGAGGTTACTTTCCAGTCATCCTGCGCGAATACGCCGTAGACGTTTGCGTATCCATGGCTATCCGGTTGAATGACCGTGTCAATCTGCGTGTTATCCGGTATGCCTAGCAGGAAAGCCGCGAACGGATTGCCAATATATGCCGGGTTGCTGGCAGTAGCTGTCTGACCATTCAGACCCAGACTGGTGACAGAGCCGCTGAAGTTGTAGATACCCAATCGTTGGGCGGCATACACATTGGTCGCGTTTCCAGTCAGCCTGCGGTAGTCGCCGCCGAACTTGAAGGTGTGGGCTCCTTTCGTCCAGGTCAGATTATCCAGAATCTGCCGTGTGTTGTTTTGCGTCGTGCTTGATCCCGTTCCACCCGTTGCCTGAAATCCTGAGATGGTGAAATTGGGAACCGCATTTCCGCCAGGAAGCGGGCGCGGAATTTGCGTCAAGCCGAGCTCAGTTGCGATTTGTGTGGGGTCCGCATTGAACGACGTCGCCAGATGGTTTCCATTGAAACCTCCCCGGACTTCATTAATTAAAGATGGCGTGAAAATGTAGTTGTAAGCGACTGTAAGACCAAAATCGATCTCCGGTCGGGAGAAGCCGCCTAGCAGGAAGGACCCAGTGGGAGGGACAGTCACGTCGCGATGTTTATAGGTAAACCGCGCAAACGCCGTTTGCTTGGAAGTAATGACCTGATCCAATCTCATGTCTCCTTGTTGGCTCGAGACAGGAGTCGCCAGATTGTAAATGAAGTTACTCACAATCGCATTGGGCGCTCCGGCGTTGGGCAGCGGGTAGAGATACTTTAAGGCCGCCGCTGAGAGCGGAGTAATCTGGCTGACAGGAATCTGATTGTTTGGATAGGGAACTCCGGTGCCCGGGTTGTAAATCTGTTTTGCATACGCCGAGAGATCGCCGTTCCTTAACGCGAGAGAAGGGACATTCTGCACCAGCACGGATTGCTGCTTGAGAATCAGGTTCTCATAGCTCATGAAGAAAAACGTCCGGTTGCGGCCGTTGTATAGCTTTGGAATCCAAACGGGGCCACCACCATACGCGCCGAAATCGTTCATGTTTTGCTTAGGCCGAATCGCGCTGAACGGATTGCGGGCGTTCAAGCTTGTGTTCTGAAGATTTTCAAATCCTCCGCCATGGAAGGAATTGGTTCCGCTCTTCGAGATAGTCGTGATATCACTGATGCCGCTGAATTCGGCTGTGTTATTCACCTCGCTTACGCGAATCTCGGCAATTGCATAGAAAGAAGGGAAGAGTTCGATCAGTGGCCCTGCCGTGCGCGGTCCTAGACTGCTGATTCCATCGATACTCATGGAGAGCATACTGGGTTTAGCGCCGGATACCGAGATCCCGCCGCCCGCGTCCGTCTGAACTCCCGGCTGCGTGGTCAACGTCGACATGGGGCTGGTGGAACCCGTGCCGCGTGTTGTGATGGCTATCGGTAGATCGACCAACTCGCGCGCCGTTTTAGTTTCGGCGATGTTCGATACGTCGGTGTTGATGACCGCCTCAGCCGCTACACTTACGCTGACAGTGTTGCTCTGTGTTGAAAGCTGCAGCCGCGCATCAATGCGGACCGTCTGTCTTGCCGTCAGCTCGATATCGGTATAAGTCGCTGGTTGGAACCCTGGCGCCTGAACGGTAAGAATATACGTGCCCGCCTCTAAATTAGAAAGTTGGTAATCGCCCGACTGGTCCGTAATGGCGGATCGCTCCGCTGCGGTCCCTTTGTTCTTGATCTTGATGGCAGCAATGCTGATCACAGACCCTGAAGGGTCAAGAACGGTTCCTAAAATGGATCCAAATGTCGACTGGCAGAACCCGGAGGGTACAAGCGCGAAAGCAAAAACTAAAGCCGTTAAAATACGAATCATCACGAGACACCCCTTTTCCGTGCAGATCTGAAAGACAAATCGGCGTCTGGACAGGGACGAGACTCGTAGCGTGCCAACTCTGGCACAAATGGCGGAAGGGCCTTGTTTCTAGTTCATCAACAGTTGGAGAAAGTTACCATCTGCGAAGTTTCGTGTCAAGCAGACACTAATCCATCGCAGCGGGCTTGGTGGCGGAAACTTTTTCACTTCGATTCGCCATAAGCTTTTTTAACAGGGCTGCAGTGTGATCGGAATAGCCGATTTTCTCGATGGGAATCCCGCCAATAGAAACCGGTTTGGCAATGCCATCGACAACAATGTCGAGCGGGGTCATATTGTCCTGGTTTCGTATGTCCAACCGGGCGCCCTTGTCAGCCAAATACTGCACCACCGAATCCATTGCCCGGCAAGCGGCGCCGTGAACAGCCGTCTCGTTGCGGTCATTCCGGACATTCACATCGGCATTTAGTTTTTCGACCAGCACCTTGACTGTCTCTAGAACGTCGTGTTCCGGCTCAATCCACTGGCCCGTAACACACCCGACGCCCGCCGCCACCATAAGCGGCGTGGTATGCAGTTCCGTAGGCGTCGCATAGTCTGCCTTTACGGAGAGCAGAAGGTGCAACATCGGAAGATCGGCCGCTTTCGCTGCCAGGAAGAACGGGGTAGCGCCTTTAAACTCATCGTAATTTTGATCGCCAGAAGAACGCCTTATGGTGAACCCGATCGCTCGTGCGCTTGGATTGGCACCTTTTGCCAAAAGCCGTCGCGCGAACTCCAAGCTGTCCAAGGTTCCCGTTCCCTTCGGAGCCGGAAATTGCGTCTCTTCGTAATTGCGAATTCTTACTAGCGAATGCAGCGGATCGCCACTCGTTCCGGAGGCATTGGGATCCGCGCCATGGTTCAGCAGCATGTCGGCAACGTCGAAATTCGCATTGAGAATCGCGACAACCAGCATGCTATCACCGAAGGCACTGTACGTTGTGCCCGGGGGGTAGAGCTTGCAAAGTTCGCAAGTAGGCAACTCTTTGGGTTCGGTTCGCGCGTTGACATCAGCGCCCGCCGCAATAAGCGCGGTTACCGAATCGATGTCTCCTTTGCGAACCGCGAAGAATAGCGCTGTTTTCTTGTCGTGAGCGTGGGCATCGGGTTGGGCGCCGCCTTTCAGCAAGAGGTTGACAGCTCCGGAATGGCCCTCCGCTGCGGCCCACATGAGCGCCGTCTGCCCGCTATGCTTTTCAGCAAAGTTTACATCAGCCCCGGCCGTCAGCAGTAGCTGGATGACTTCGGGATTACCGGCCCGCGCGGCTGTGATGAGCACTTTGCCCGTATCCGGCACATTCACGTTTGTGTCGGCTCCTGCCTTCAGCAACGCTCTTGTAATGGCGGCGTTGCCGGTAGTGGCTGCCAGAACAATCGGCGTTATTCCGTAGCGATTCTTTGCATTGACGTTCGCACCGGCGGCTATCAGTGACTCCACAGCAGGAACGCGTTCCTGCTGCACCGCCCAATGAAGAGCCGTAGTTCCGTCAGATGATGCTTGATCCGCCAGCGCAATGCCGGGAACCATCAGGACCGCAAGAACGCGAATCAAGCACGGTAGTGTCATTACAATTCCGCGATGCCCGTGCTCTCGCCTAACCGATCTGCGGGCAACCCGGCTTTGTCCAACATGCTTCGCAGCACGTTGGAAAGAGGCGGTTCATTCTTGTACACGATGTGACGTCCGCCCTGAAGATTTCCCGCGCCACCGCCGCACAGAAGGACAGGAAGAGGACTATGGTCATGGACATTGCCGTTGCTGATGCCAGCCCCGTACAGCAGCATCGAATTATCCAGCAGCGTGCCATTACCGTCCGGAGTATCGCGGAGTTTGCCTAACAAATAGGCCACTTGCTGGATGTGAAATGCATCAATGCGCGCTACCTTCGCCAATTTTTCGGGATTGTTGTCATGATGCGACACGGAATGGTGAGCGTCCGGAACACCGACTTGCGGATAACTCCGTCCGCTTCTCTCACCGGCAAACATCAGCGTGCTTACGCGTGTGATGTCCGCCTGAAATGCTAGAACCTGAAGGTCGAACATTAAACGGATGTGGTCTTCGAACTTGTCCGGTGCCCCCAACGGCCTAGCGATACCAATTCCAGGGGCAGAGGACGTTTCCGCATTTTGCTTTTCCACTCTTTCGAGACGCAACTCAACTTGCCGGATCGCATCAAAATACTGATCCATCCTCTGACGATCGGGCACACCGACCAGACCGCGCAGTTGCCTCATCTCTCCGGTAACGGAATCGAGGATGCTGCGGTTTTCGCGAAGACGCGCCATACGGCGGCGGGCGTCGCCACCCTCTCCGAAAAGCCGTTCGAACACAAGCCGGGGATCATTCTCGATCGGCAACGGCGTGGTCGCGGAACTCCAGGAAAGCGTGTTGCTGTACGTGCACGTGTAGCCTTCATCGCAAAGCGGGGATGTCTTCCGGTCGTCGATTCCCAACTCCAGCGAGGGCAGCAAATTCTCTCGACCTAGCGACTTGGCAGCAATCTGATCGGCAGTAAGGCCAAGGTAAAGGTCCGCCCCTTGTGTCCGCTTGGCGTGACAACCGCTCAGGAATGCTCCCGTGGCGCGAGAGTGATCACCAGCACCGTCGTTCAAGCGGTCCGCCGAATGAAGCGCCAGGCCGGAAAGCACATTCACTCGCTCACGAAACGGCTCCAGGGCTTTCAACGTAGGGGAGAAGGCGAATTCTCTGCCCGAGCCAACCGGAGTCCACTGAGAGAGATTGATTCCGTTCGGAATATACATGAAGCTCAAACGCGGAATTGCCTTTGTGGTGGCTGACAAGGCAGGCGTCATTGCGTCTAGCAGAGGTAAGGCCAGCGTGGTGCCGACACCACGCAAAAAGGACCGGCGGTTGAGCGCTACTTTTTTGAGAAACATCAGTTCGTCTTCCTTTCGAACAAAATTTGAGACTTAGCTATTTGTGATCGCTTGTTGATGGAGGCTTGGACCGTCGCCGGTTGCGACATTCGCATGCGGAACGGTTTGCTGGAAACTATATTGGCGACGAGAGTCGAGAATCGGTAGTCATCTTTGCGAGCAGCGCGCACTGCGGCGCGAATAGCAGGCGCGTCATACCAATCTGCGCCGCGTCCAAGCGCAAACGTAAGCAGCTTCTCTGTCATGGTGTAGACGAATTGATCTTGACGTGCGTCAAGAATATGCCGCAGGCCCGCAACGCCTTCGAATTTAGTGCCATCCGGTAATTGCGCGGAGGCATCGATCCGGTGCGGCGTTAAGTCGGCGGGGCCGTTAGCTTCCACAGTTCTCCATCTGCCGGTGGCATCGAAGTTCTCCAGTGCAAAGCCAAGCGGATCCATACGAACGTGGCAACTGGCGCAGGCTGGATTTTTGCGGTGTTCGGATAGGCGCTCCCGCACAGAGAGGACTTTCACGCCTTCGCCCGCTTCCTGCAGCGCAGGAACATTTGGCGGCGGCGGGGGCGGAGCACTCCCCAGCAAGGTATCGAGAATCCATTTTCCGCGGAGTACCGGCGAAGTACGGTTCGGATAGGAAGTTGCGGTCAGGATGCTTCCCTGTCCAAGAAGGCCTCCCCGGACGCCGTCATGCACCTCCACGCGACGGAACTGGTCGCCATACACACCCGGAATGCCGTAATGACGCGCGAGACGTTCATTCACAAAGGTGTATTTTGCGTTGAGCAATTCCAAAACGCTTCGATTCCCCAGCAGAACACTTTGGAGGAGTAACTCGGTTTCTTTGATAAACGAGTCGCGGAGGCTAGCATCGAAATCGGTAAAAATCACCGGGTCGGGGTGAACGCCCTCCGTGGCCCGCAGTTGCAGCCATTGATATCCGAAATTGTTGGCGAGATTGCGCGCTCGAGGGTCAGCCATCATGCGGTAAACCTGGCTCTTCAAGACCGCTGGATCCGACAATTTGCCCGCTTCAGCAACTGACAATAGCGCTTGATCCGGGTTGCTGCTCCACAGGAAAAAAGAAAGCCGCGAGGCTAGTTCCAGATCGCTCAGCATGTACGGTGTGTTCGGTTGGACGGAGCTAGGATCATGCTCGACACGAAAAAGGAACGCGGGATCCATGAGCATGCGCCGAATTCCGGCTGCAATTCCAGCATCGAAGGCTCCGTCTTTGCGTCCGCTACCGAATGCGCTCAGCAACAGATCTTTTTCGCTGGATGTAGCTGGACGGCGGAAGGCAAGATGGGCGAGCGGTTCAAGAATTTTCTTAGCGCAACCGTTTTCCTCAGAGGGCAGGGACGGCTGACAAGTTAATATACGATTCCGCGTTACCGCATCCTTAGCTGCGCCAGGTTGAACATCGAAAGGACCTGCGATGAAAATCGAATCCACGCCCAGCAGACGGGCCGGACCACCTTGTCCCGATACCAGAGGCTGCTGAAGATCAGCGGGTAATGGCTCCGGCCTTGCCAAAAATGCGACGCCAACTTTTCGTTCGCCGGCTTTTACAAAAAGCTTCACTTCTAATCCCGCGTCAGCCGCGGCTCGTCGTTGCTCGGCTGCAAGAGCGGTTAACTTTTTGGGGGCTGTCTCGACGCGAGTCATAAGATCGTCCGCTGTTTCCGAAAGAGCTTCCTTCACCGTCTCGGCGAGGCTGATGGCAAAGAGACCAACACGAGCGTCGTCAATGTCCATCTCCAGGCGTTGCGGACGATCGTCAAGTCCGAGGACGGCCGTGGTAACGCGTTGCAACTTCACTCGGATGGTGTACTGGCCATCAACAGGAAATCGGTATTGGAAGGCGGCGCCGCCGCGGGTGCCGAGGGGCAGACCGTCAATCCAATCCCGTTGCGGGATGGTGAAATCCACCTGATGGGTGAACACATCCGGTTCCACGCCGGAAGTTGGTCCAAGTGCAGCCGTAGCTACGCGGTCCGCAACAGAGAGATAGCGCTCCAGGAGTAGAGGAGAAAGTCCTAAAACATCGCCATTGTTATCGAATCCGAAACTTGTGTCGTCCGGGGGAAGAAGAGCCGCATCGCGAGGACTGATCGCTGCATGAAACAAGTCCCGCACCGCATTCAGATATTCCCTCCGGTTAATTCGATGCAGCATCATGGGCCGACCGGGGTTGGGTTGCGCAGCGGAAGCATGATCAAGCGACGTTTCGAGAAATGCGAGAAAGTCGGCAAGCTTCGCCTTGTCTGGTTTCGGCGCGGCTGGCGGTGGCATGGATCCGCTGGTCAGTTGGCGCACCACTTTCTCCAGAGTTTCCCCGTTTTGGTTGGCCGCTCCTGGATCTATGCCTTCAAAAGACAAGCCCGCTGTATGCAAGCTGTTGCTATGACAAGTAACGCAGTACTGTTTCAGAAACGCTCGACCATCTTGATGGGGCGCTTCATTGGCGGAAGGCAACTGCTGCGCGTTGCGGGTCTTTTGATCCTGACCGAGCGCGAAAACACCTGACGCTAATGAGACCAGGAGCGCGCCGCATGCAAAGTAGTTTCGGGATTGGCCGATCAGCTGTCGATTGTCCATGACGTAAAACGTTACGGTTCTTAAGCTGACTGAGGTTGTTTGGGCAGGACCCGGCCCACTTGTGATTGTACATCATGAAAAATCCCGTCTATCCTATTCCCATCATGAGTGCCAGAATATTTTCGCTATTGATTTGCCTCTTTCTTACGAAGGACGCCCATGGGGCTGACACCGACTGGCCGGTGAACGGTGGCCCGATGAATATCCGGTATTCGACTTTGACGCAGATCACGCCGGCAAATGTAAGCAAGCTTGAGATCGCCTGGACCTACGATTCGCACGATGCATTCAAGGGTTCTGAGATGCAGAGCAATCCAATCGTGGTCGACGGAGTCTTGTATGCAACAACGCCGCAGCTGCATGTGATTGCGCTCGACGCGCTCACCGGAAAAGAACTTTGGAATTTCGATCCTACGGTCGGAACACCCCAGCGTCGCTTCCGGCATCGCGGCGTAACGGTGTATCGGGATCGGGTTTTCTTTACGCACCGAAACTATTTGTGGGCGCTGGATAAAAAAACCGGCAAGCCGATTCCGACCTTCGGAACAAGCGGGCACAT
>CAXSIG010000123.1:0-1523 GCA_964237255.1 uncultured Bryobacteraceae bacterium | reverse complement strand
ACCGCCCGGTGGAGTCTGTCAGCGTGAGCGCCAGCAGCCCAGGGGTCATCTTCGAGGACTCCCTTATCTTGGGGAGCACCGTGCCGGAGACTTTGCCTGGGTCGCCAGGTTTCATCCGTTCTTTCGATGCGAAAACTGGCAAGCTAAATTGGGTGTTTCGCACCATTCCCCGGCCGGGGGAATACGGCTATGAGACTTGGTCCAAAGACTCTTACAAGGTGTCGGGCGGAGCGAACGCCTGGGCCGGGCTCTCAATAGATCCAAAGAACGCAATGGTTTTTGCCGCAACCGGTTCGGCGTCATTCGATTTTTATGGTTCCAACCGCGTAGGCGACAATCTCTTTGCCGATTGTGTCCTAGCGCTGGATGCGCGCACGGGCAAACGAATCTGGCATTTCCAAGGCGTAAAACACGATGTGTGGGACTTGGACTTTCCCGCAGCGCCAAGCTTAGTAACGGTGACGCGCAAGGGCAAGCCGGTGGAAGCAGTCGCGCAGATTACGAAAACCGGTTTCGTATTTGTTCTGGATCGGAAGACGGGTGTGCCCTTGTTTCCGGTGAAATATCGTAAGGTTGCCGCTTCCAAATTGGATGGAGAGGTTTTGGCGAAAACCCAGCCCTATCCGGTTGCGCCTCCACCTTTTACCCGTCAACAACTCACCGAAGACATGGTTACAAACAGGACGCCTGAGGCCCACACCGCAGTGCTGCAAGAGCTTCGAAAATACGAATCGAGCGGCATGTTTACGCCGCCCAGCACACGTGGCACAATTTTGTTCCCCGGCACCGACGGCGGCGGCGAGTGGGGCGGGGCTGCTTATTACCCGGCGACCGGTCTGCTTTACGTCAATTCGAACGAACAGCCTTGGATTATCCGGATGGTTACCCATAACACTACATCCATCTACAAAAATAATTGTGCGGGTTGCCATGGCAATGATCGCAAGGGCGCGCCACCCACTTATCCTTCTCTCATCGACATCGGAAAGCAGCGTACTCGTGAGGATTTGGTTACGGTGATCCGCGAAGGAACCGGTCGGATGCCAGGGTTCAGCCACTTGGGCCGCAACATCAATGAGATTGTGGATTTCTTGATCACTGGGCCAGATAACGGGACCGCCGACGTAAGCACCGCGGCCAATGATGCGAACTGGCTGAAGTATCGCAATGAGGGATACATCCTATTCCGGGATCCGCAGGGTTATCCACCACTCACGCCGCCCTGGGGCACTCTCAACGCGATTGATCTAAACAAGGGAATCATACGTTGGCAAATTCCTTTCGGCGAGTATCCGGAGCTAGCCGCCGAAGGCATCAAAGACACTGGTAGCGATAATTATGGCGGCCCCGTGGTGACTGCTAGCGGCATCCTCTTTATCGGGGCGACCAGCTTTGATAATAAATTTCACGCGTATGACAAGATGACTGGCAAGTTGCTGTGGGAAACCGTTCTTCCGGCAGCGGGAAATGCAACGCCTTCGATCTACGAGGTGAACGGACGGGAGTATGTGGTGATCGTCTGC
>CAXSIG010000122.1:6772-10447 GCA_964237255.1 uncultured Bryobacteraceae bacterium | reverse complement strand
CGTAAGCGTGGTCTGCGGTCTCGGCGGCTTGGGCGGCATCGGTAAGAGGGAGTTTGCGCTCACCTACGCGCATGCCTTCGCTGTGTCTACCGAGGGGGACCCTTCCAAATCCGCTGCGAAGCCCGGAACAATCTTAGAGACGCGATGCTCTCGCTCGGCGATGCTCCGCAGTTCGGCTTACATACCACCGACGAACAACGGAAGACACCCGACACCTACTTCGCCGCAATTCGCGCCCACCTGCACGAACGTTTGCAAACCAAGGGATCGGTCTTGCTCGTTTGCGACAACGTGACCGACGACTCGCTCATCACCCCGGCGCAGACGAATGCTCCCACCCCACGGCGACCCAAAAATGCGTTGCGGGATTGCCCACCGCATGAAAGAAACCATCGCGGTCCATTCCAGCCCCAGGGTCTCAATCGTGACCTCGTGCCCATGAGCTCGAAACGAACCGGCAACGGTTCGAAATTCCCATTGGATCCCGGGAGCCGTGAGTCCGAACCTATCGGCATAGAAATCGTCGAAGATGCAGTCTGCGGCCTGAGTACCAGAATGCCCGATCGTGTTTCTTCGCAGTAAAGCTCAGTTTCGAATTCGAGCGAGGTCAATCGATCCAACTGCCGGCAAAAGGCTGTTGCACGTAGGGGGAGACAAAATCAGAAAAGGCGAGGAGTTCCCCTTCGCTATCACGTCATCATAGAGTTGCTTCGGGTCGGAGCCACTCGCTGCGACGTGACCACCCTGCAGCAACACCCATTTTCCGGCGAATCGACCATCTGGGTCAGATGCCCACCTTATCTCAGCCGAGCGGTCGCGCGAAGACACACGGCGAGTCGTAGCGAGTATTCATCGTCGAGGTAAGCCTTGACAGCGCTGTCAACCAGGGTGTCTAAGCTGGTCCCGCGCACCGCGGTTTCCGCGTGAAGTCCAGCCTCGATTTCGGGAGTTCATTAAATCGTCATAGCGTTCCCGCTAGAAGCATAGCGGAACAACCTTAGCGCGTCAGCTTCGATCCAAGCCGAAATGGTTGCGTACAAACGGTCGAATTGCTGGTGCCAACTCGACACACAATTTCAGCCTCTTGAGGCGTTAAAATGGCACTAGGAGGGCAACCGCCAATGGCGCTACGGACTAAAACTAAGAACCCGGAGTCCGGCGCTATTAAGCACCGCCGTCACCCCCGCTCCGGCCAGGAATACTCGCTTCTTTCGATTCCGCTGCCGGAAGGCGGCTTCATCGCATCCATCGCTCAGGACCAGAGCTTCAGTGCCACCGCACCTACACGCGCCGCTGCGGAACAAGCCGCGGAAGATCGGTTTCTAAACGCTGGAACGAATTCCGCAGCGGCCAACGTAATGTCTGAAGAGTGGCTGGCCGGCCTGGACTATTGCGACGAAAGCGACGAGCCGGGACCTGCTGAACCTCTCTCCCTCGAAACCGACCCCGACTCTTTGATCCCTTGGGAACAAATAGCGCATCGGCATGGATTATAGGCTATGGCGTGTTGTTTTCACCAACGCCGCTGATCGCCAACTGAAAGAGCTTCGCCGCCAGGATCAATTGGAAGTAAAGGCGATTGTAGAGGATTTAACAGAGGGTATTCCTCCACAGAACACCAAGCGCATGCGGCTCTACAATAATCTTCCGATCGCAAAGTTCGGGTCATCTATGCAAAACCGCATCGTGTTTCGTTTAAATCTTCGCAACAGAAAAGTAATCATCGACCGCCTAGGTCCGCGCAATACGATCTATCGACCCTTCAAGCAGCCATGAGCGCCCTTAATCGAATCGCGGCAGTAATCGGCAAGCCGCTAAATGTGTGTTGGGGATCTTGGTTGCGCGAGCCGCCAGTTAATCACGAATGAGATCGACGCGATATGGCTATGAAAGTATGACAGATGAAAGAATCGCGATCCGTGAGGTTATTAAGAGGGTTCTTCTTACAGTTCACTCCCCTGCGAAGACTGCGGACGCAGTCCTGAAACCCGCCCTGGCCCGCGACCTGAAAGCCTGCGGATTTTGTGCGGATCAGGAAGATACCAGGGCTACGCTGGATCGTCGCTTGCCCGTCTGGAGGAGCAGGAATTCCGACCGCTCAGAACTCCGTCTCCAGAACGGCCTTGACCAAATCATGACTTTGCGGAACAATCACCAATCTTGGATCGCCGAAAAGCACTGCATGACCGTGCGCGCTGTCCTTTACTCGAGTCAGCGATTTTGAAAACGAGAGTCGTACACCGTTCACGTTAATCCCGCGTCGCTCTGGCCCAACCCCTTGACCGGTCACGCGAGCAGAACAAATAGTTTCGCCCCTGATCCCAGTCTTTTTCAATTTTTTCAGCCGCAACCGCGCACACCCGCATG
Source organism: uncultured Bryobacteraceae bacterium (assembly GCA_964237255.1). Lineage (GTDB taxonomy): Bacteria > Acidobacteriota > Terriglobia > Bryobacterales > Bryobacteraceae > JALYXI01. Next base: position 8,080 of record CAXSIG010000122.1, on the reverse strand, counting down.
GGAGAGTGTAGCCGGAGGCATATGGCGACACAACCATTCCCGATAGATCAAGCGGCCGCAACAAACAAAGCCGAACAAAACCGCATCAACGCTCAATCCAGCACCGGTCCCAAAACGGAAGCCGGCAAGAAGCGCTCCAGCCTGAATGCTTTAAAACATGGGCTAACCGGCCACACCGTAGTCATGCCGCACGAGAGCCTGCAAGCATTCAAGGAATTCTCCGCCGCCATCTGCGACATCCACAACCCGATCGGCGCGTACGAAACAACGCTGGCGCAAAAAGCCGCCGACACCCAGTGGCGTATGAATCGAGCCGGCGCCGTCGAGGCAAACCTCTTCTCCCTCGGCCACGAACGGAATGCCGGACGATTTACCGTAGACGACAATGACCATGCCACCACCGACATCCAAGCCGGTTTTGCCATCGCCTTCACCTTCCGCGAGGAGACGAACACGTTACTCAACATCGCTCTCTACGAGCAACGACTCCTGAGAATCTACAAGTCCACCATTGAGGATCTGAAACAAGCCCAAGCCGCGCGCTTCGCCAAGCTGAAGGAGGAGGAGTCGGAACTGGAGATAGTCCGTAACCTGCACAAAGCCAGGGACCGCGAATTTCATCCAAAGGAATTTGGCTTCGTTTCTGCGCCTCAGCTTATCGAAACCCATTTCCGCCGCAAGGACGCGCTCAAATACGGCATCCTCCCAGAAATTTGCTCGCGTGAGTGACGCCGGATGCGAATTCATCACAGAATTCCACCCAAAACGCTTCAAATCCAAACCGCTCGGCAAACGCCGCGCGAAACGTGTGTTCACCGCATTCAGCAAGGAAACTTATTTATGATCACAGCAACCATATCCGAAGCAAAAACCACGCTTCCCAATCTCGTAAGAAGGGCGCAGAATGGCGAAAAAGTAGTCCTTACCTCCGGCCGCCAGAACATCCCCATAGCCACAATCGAACCCTACGTCGAACATTCCGACCTCTGCATCTCCTGGTCTCCGATCCTCGATAAAGAGTTGCCCGATTACACCGGTGAAGATGCCGACGATCTCTAAGCATGCCTTACAGAGCCGCGACCGTAAGGGAGTCGGTTTTTGGCGAATAAGGCCGATCCCGCTCAACCCTGATATCCTCGAAGATTCAACTACATGGCAACCAAAACACCCATCACAGTGGCGCACGGCGACGGCATCGGCCCGGAGATCATGGACGCGTCCCTCCACATCATTCAGTCCGCGGGCGCAGCCCGCGAAATCGAGCCGATCGAGATCGGCGAAAAGGTTTACCTGAGCGGCAACAGCGCC
>CAXSIG010000122.1:4624-6762 GCA_964237255.1 uncultured Bryobacteraceae bacterium | reverse complement strand
TTGCGGATAGCGCATGGGAGTCTCTGCGTCGCACCAAGGTCTTCTTCAAAGCGCCCATCACCACTCCCCAAGGCGGCGGCTTCAAGAGCCTGAACGTCACCACCCGCAAGCGCCTCGGCCTCTACGCTAATGTGCGTCCCTGCGTGTCCTATTCCCCCTTCGTCGATACCAAGCACCCGGTGATGGACGTCGTGATCGTCCGCGAAAATGAGGAAGACCTCTACGCCGGAATCGAATACCAACTCTCGCCCGGTGTGATGGAGTGCCTTAAGCTCATCTCCCGCCCCGGCTGCGAAAAGATCGTCCGCTTCGCCTTCGAATACGCAAAGCTGAACAACCGCAAGAAGGTCACCTGCTTCACGAAAGACAACATCATGAAGATGACCGACGGTCTCTTCCACAAGGTCTTCGATGAAATCGGCGCGGAGTACGCGGATCTCGAAAAAGAACACTGGATCGTCGATATCGGCGCAGCCAAACTTGCCGATACGCCCGAAGCCTTCGACGTCATCGTGATGCCGAACCTGTATGGCGACATCCTCTCGGACGTAGCGGCGCAAATCGCCGGATCGGTCGGACTAGCCGGCTCCGCGAACGTCGGCTTGCAGTGCTCCATGTTCGAAGCCATCCACGGTTCCGCTCCGCGTCGCGCCGGTCAGAACCTCGCCAATCCGTCGGGACTCCTACTAGGCGGCGTGATGATGCTCGTCCACATCGGTCAAACCGAGATCGCGGAACGCGTCCACAACGCATGGCTCAAGACCCTCGAAGACGGCGTCCACACCTACGACATCTTCGAAGAGGGTGTCAGCAAGCAGAAAGTTGGAACGAAGGAGTTTGCCGAAGCGGTTGTCGCGCGACTTGGCCATAAGCCCGAAAAGCTAAAGGTCGCGAAGTATGCCTCCGCCGAAGTTAAGCGAAAGGAGTGGACTCCCACGCCGATGACCGCAAAAGTGGAACTCGTCGGAGTCGATCTTTATCTCGACGGCCAAGGTTCTGATCCAAAGACCTTTGGCGAAAAGCTGCAATCGATTACGCAGGATAGCCTGAAACTCGGTACTATCTCGAACCGCGGCACCATCGTGTGGCCCGGCTCCTTCCCCGAAACCTTCACCACCGATGACTTCCGCTGCCGCTATCAACCCGCGGACGTCAACTCCACCGTCACCCAGGAGACGATTCTCGCATTGATGGGCAAAGTCACCGCAGCCGGTTACGATATCGTCAAGACCGAAACGCTCCGCAACTTCGACGGCAAAGCGGGCTACACCCTAGCGCAAGGTCAGTAAGCAAGTGGTCTCCATAATCATGGGCAGCAAGTCCGATTGGGAGACCATGCGCGCCGCGGCGGAAGTGCTGGATGAGTTCGCCGTCCCTTACGAGAAGCTGATCGTCTCCGCCCATCGCACGCCGGATCGCATGCGTGATTTCGCGCAAGCCGCCGAAGCACGAGGCGTCCAAGCGATCATCGCGGGAGCCGGAGGCGCCGCCCATCTTCCAGGCATGACCGCCGCGTTCACAACGGTCCCGGTACTCGGTGTGCCAGTGCAAAGTAAAGCGCTAAGCGGAATGGACTCGCTGCTCTCCATCGTCCAGATGCCAGCAGGTATTCCTGTTGCGACGTTCGCGATCGGCCAAGCAGGCGCGAAGAACGCGGCGCTGTTTGCCGTGTCGATGTTGTCTAATCAAGACGCGGAATTGCGCACCAAGCTGAACGCCTATCGCGACCGCCAACGGGAAGCGGTAGAAGCCGCCGAACTCGATTGACCATACTCCCAGGCGCGACCATCGGAGTCCTCGGCAGCGGCCAACTCGGCCGCATGTTCGCGATCAGCGCCCGCCGCATGGGTTACCGTGTTCACACGTTCTCGCCGGACGAAGACACGCCGACCGGCCAAGTCGCCGATTTAGAAATCCAAGCCCACTACGACGACCTCGACGCCGTCCGCAACTTCGCAAAGCACGTCGATGTAGTGACGTTCGAGTTTGAAAACGTACCGGCCGCGACAGCCGCCGCCGTAGCGGAGTGCGTGCCAGTTCGACCCTCAGGCGAGGTGCTCCACATCACGCAGCACCGCTTGCGCGAAAAGACATGGCTCGCGAAACACGGCTTCCCTGTCACGCACTTCAAACCCGTT
>CAXSIG010000122.1:2994-4614 GCA_964237255.1 uncultured Bryobacteraceae bacterium | reverse complement strand
CAATATCGGATTCACTCCGTCGCAGACCTGGATACGGCGTGGAAATCGATGAACGGCCAGGAAGCGGTAGCCGAGCAGTTTGTCGATTTCGAATGCGAACTCTCAGTAGTCGCCGCACGCGACCAGCACGGGGCGACCATCCACTACTCACCTTCGCGAAACACACATCGCAACGGAATCCTCGACGTTAGCGTGTCCCCGTTCCCTGTCGAAGGAGCCATCGAAATCGCAACCGCCGTCCTGGAGCAACTGGAAGTCGTCGGCGTTTTGTGTGTCGAATTTTTCCTGACGAAGCAAGGCAAACTGGTCATCAATGAACTCGCGCCACGGCCACATAATTCTGGTCACTTGACCATCGATAGTTGCGTCACCAGCCAATTCGAACAACAGCTCCGAGCCGTCTGCGGATTGCCGCTCGGATCGACGCACATGTTTCGTCCCGCCGCGATGATCAACCTGCTTGGCGACATCCTCCCCGCCAACCGCGCCGAGTGGCCCCGCGCTCTCCACGATCCCGATATCAAGTTGCATCTCTACGGCAAAACCGAATCGCGGCCCGGTCGTAAGATGGGACACCTTACCGCCACAGCCGAAACTCCCGAAGAGGCCGAACGCAAGATCCGGGCGGCATATACTGAACTTGGATGAAACGCCTCGCTACTGCGCTTATGTTCTGCGCGCTGCCCCTCGCCGCGCAAGTGAAAATCGAAAAAGCCGCGGATGAAACGGTGACCATCGGTATCGATGGCAAGCCCTTCACGACGTTCTACTACGGTCCCCAAAGCGGGCATCCTTACTTGCATCCACTGCGCGCGGCGGACGGCACCATTGTCACCCGACATTTCCCCATGGAGAAGGTGGAAGGCGAATCCACCGATCACCAGCACCATCGCGGACTCTGGTTCGGCCACTTCCTGGTGAACGGCGACGACTTCTGGAGTAACGAAAAAGATTACAAAACCAAGAACCGCGGCAACATCGTTCTGAAGTCGATTGATGACATCAAAAACGGAACGAAACAGGGAAGCTTGACGATCACGATGGATTGGCTCGATCACACCGGAACGGCTATCCTGCGTGAGAAAAGAGTGATGACGTTCTACTCCGGCGAGACGAATCGGATGATGGATCTCGATTTTACTCTGACGCCATTGACCTCAGTCACCTTCACCGATAACAAAGATGGCGTGCTCGGAATCCGATTGGCAGCAGCCCTGGAGGAGAAAGACAAAAAGTCATTGCCCAATCCCCCCCGCACCGGTGAGATGGTAGGAGCGGATGGCTGCCGCACGGAAAAGAATTGCTGGGGTACGACTTCGCAATGGATGGATTACCATGGCGACATTAACGGTGAAAAGCTGGGTTTAGCGATTTTAGCCAGCCCCGCTAACAAGCGCCCCACATATTGGCACGCTCGGGGTTATGGACTTTTCGCAGCCAACATCTTCGGTGTAAAAGAGTTCACGAAAGACGAAACAAAAGATGGCTCCATGACCATCAAGCCGGGCGACCCGCTCCGCTTCCAATACCGGGTGATCATCCACCCAGGTGACGAGAAAACAGCCGGCATCGCAGCGGAATACACTAAGTACGCGAAATAGTCGCGAGCGTCACTTGATG
>CAXSIG010000122.1:428-2984 GCA_964237255.1 uncultured Bryobacteraceae bacterium | reverse complement strand
CGAACGTCTTCTCCAGCTTGCGGCGCACAAGAAACATTGCTATCTCGCTTAGTGGGCTAAGCGGTAACTCGAAATCGACATGGTCACGTAAGACACACGCTTCCGAGCCGTCCGGCTCAAACGAGTGGGTATGAAGCCAACTCCGAAACGGTCCGGACTGCTGCCGATCCTGAAACTGACGTCCCGCGACGTAACCTTGGTGAATTGCCACCCAGCGAATTGGCCCCATCTGCAGCACCACGCGCGCGCCATCGCCAATGCCCCCCGTATGTTCCACAATGCGAATGGGGTCGTCAGGAGGAATCAACTTCGCAAGCGTCCCCGGCTCCTCATGCCAGGCAAAGGCGCGCTCCGCAGATGATGGAAGGTGCAGTGTCTTCTCGAACACGTGCATCATGCGCGGTAGCGCTCCCGCACCGCTTCGGCCTGCTCCTGAATCGCTTGCTTTTTCGCCGGCTGAATGCGCGTTAGATTTATTACCTGCATGATCATGCGCGGGTTGCCGGAAAGCATCTTCTCGTGCCGCATCAGGAAGTCCCAGTAAAGCGTCGTGAATGGGCATGCCTTCGGGCCCGTGCTCTCGGCCGGATCGTATGGACAGTGCGAACAGTAGTTGCTCATCCGGTCGATGTACTTCCCCGAAGCGATATACGGCTTCGATCCCATCACCCCACCGTCGCCGTACTGAGACATGCCGAGCGTGTTGGGCAGTTCCACCCACTCCACCGCATCCACATAGACGGCCAGATACCAGCCATGCACCTGTTGGGGCTCAACCCCCAGCAGCAGAGTAAAAAGACCAGTCACCATCAACCGCTGAATGTGGTGAGCGTACCCGTACTTGAGCGTCTGTCCAAGCGCATCGTGCAGGCAAGCCATCTCCGTCTCGCCGGTCCAGTAAAACCAGGGAAGCTTCTCTTTCGCTTCCAGATAATTCCGCTCCAGATACTGCGGCATCAGCAACCAGTAAATGCCGCGAACATACTCGCGCCACCCAAGAATCTGCCGGATGAATCCCTCCGCCGAGTGCAAAGCGACATGTCCATCGTGGTACGCCTGTTCAGCGGCGCGGATCACGTCGCGCGGATCCAGCAGCTTCAGATTCATCGCCGCCGATAAGCGCGAATGGAACAGATAGGGTTCCTCTTTCCACATCGCATCCTGATAATCGCCAAAATGCGGCAGCGCTTCCGTAATGAATAACGCAAGAGCTTCCTGGGCATCGGCCGGCGTGACTGGAAAGTCGAACGACTCCAACTTGCCCGGATGATCAGGAAACTCGCGGCCCACCATCTCGATCACCTCTTGAGTAATCGCGTCCGGTGGAAAGGTCTTCATCCACTTAATAACCGGAGGCCCACTCTTGCCGAAGCTCTTGCGATTCTCTGGATCGTAATTCCATTTGCCACCCACCGGTTTACCGCTCTCCATTAAGTGTCGATAGCGCTCCCGCATCACGCGATAGAAGAACTCCATGCGCAACTGTTTTTTGTCGCGAGCATACTCGGCGAAGTCCTCCGTAGTAGCTAGGAAGTGCCGATCCGTTCGGATCTCGAGTGGAACCCCGACTTGTTTCAAGTCTTCGCGAACACGCCATTCACCCGGCTCGGTTACGATCAGAGCTTTGGGCTTCAGACGTTTGACAGCTTCTTGTAACTCAGCCAGAAACGAGCCGCGATTGCCGATATCGTCGAGGTTTCGGTAATCCACCCGGATACCCTCCGTCGACAACGTATCCCGAAAATGCCGCATCGCCGCGAGGAACATCACGATGCGGCACTTGTGACTCCAGGCATGTGTCGATTCTTCCCGAACCTCGGCCATCCAGACAACGTCGCGCTTACGATCGAAGTCGTCGAACGCCGAAGAATCCCGATTCAACTGGTCGCCCAACACCAGGACCAAATTGCGCACCATGCGCTCTATTGGATGACGTTGAAGTAAAGGAAGCTGTAAACAACCGGAAGGCTGAACAATTGACTATCCACGCGGTCCAGCAGCCCACCGTGGCCGGGCAGCAGCGTACCACTGTCCTTTACACCGGCGCCGCGCTTGATGGCGGATTCCGCCAGATCGCCGAATTGACCCGCGATGTTCGCCGCCAGCGCGATCAGCATCGCCTTCGGCACTGGCGTAGTCGGAATGAAGTGGGGCAAAAACCAGGCACCGAAGAGCAACGAGACTACCAGCGAACCCGCAGCGCCTTCCCATGTCTTGCCCGGACTAATCAGGGGCGCTAGTTTGTGTCTTCCGAACGCACGGCCAACTATGTAAGCCCCCGTATCGCCCAACCAGCTGACCGTCAACGCAAACACCAGCCAATAGGGATTTATATCCCGGAGCAGGAAAGAAGTGTTCCAGGCGCCGTACACGTAAAGCAGGCCCATCGACTGCGCGGCGGTCACGGGCAGCACGTGCGCTAGATCTTCATAGCGCAGGGCCAAGGCCAACGCCAACAAGGGGAATGCGGCAAGCGGCAGATACCACTGATCGGGACGCAGCGACAGCATCGCCGTGCCTACCAGGACGCCCAGCCAACGTTCCTTAAGGCCAATC
>CAXSIG010000122.1:0-418 GCA_964237255.1 uncultured Bryobacteraceae bacterium | reverse complement strand
ACCGATGTTGCCCCATTCGTAGTAACAAATAGCCGCGATCAGGGCGACGAACGTAAAAAAGAAGTAGTACGGCGCTCGAAGCACGGTCCACAGCACCACCGGGGCCAGAACCAGTGCCGTCAGGAGACGCTTCATCAACTCGAAACTGCGACTTCTTCGGGCATTCCTTCTTCTATTCGCGACCGAACCGGTTGCGCGCTTAAGCCTCCGAAACGCCGCTCCCGCTTGCCGTATTCCGCAATCGCGCGTAAGAGTTCATCGCGGTTGAAGTCAGGCCAAAGCGTATCGGTGACGTACAGTTCCGCATACGCAATCTGCCACAGAAGAAAGTTGCTGATACGCATCTCGCCGGACGTTCGAATCAGGAGATCGGGATCGGGGAGAGAGGCGGTGTAGAGATTGTTCGAGCGAGCGAGAG
>CAXSIG010000121.1:6771-10451 GCA_964237255.1 uncultured Bryobacteraceae bacterium | reverse complement strand
AAACCGCTTTCCCCAGCAGAATCAGAGAGCTAGCAGTAGAGTTTTCTAAGGATCGAGCATCTGGAGGAACGCCGGTCTCTACTGAAGTACGTCTGTACTTTGTCCTTTTTGCTGGGCGTAATCCTGAACGGAGCCACGACGCTGCTTCCACTCCTTCATCCGTTGACACCCTTTATCGACTGGTTCGTGAATGTTCTTGGTCTCATCTTTCCGCCCGTCTTGAGCGTTGGTTACGCTGCGGGATTAGCCTTATTGATTCAGAACAGGTTCTGGAGACGGCGGCTCCTGCCGTTGGCCGCAGTGGGCCGAATGGCACTCACAAATTACTTAATGCAGTCAATAATCTGCACCTTCTTCTTCTCCCTTTCCGGTCTTTACGGTAGGCTCCGACCCATCGAGAATTTGGGATTAACAGCGGGCATTTATGCTGGACAAGTGCTCTTGAGTAACCGGTGGCTTGCGCGCTATCGGTATGGTCCGATGGAGTGGGTGTGGCGAGGAATGACTTACGGGAGTTTTCCCGCCCTCCGTCGTGTTGACCGGCCTGCAAATCGAAGTTCGTTGATCAGTTCTTAAAGAGCGTGTTTAGCCATCCCACCGGCCGGGAGTGGATACTCAACTCGGGTGTTGCAAAAATTTAGAACCTTTCAGACGGAATCCTGCCGGATTGTCGGCTATCCGGACTTTGGGAACGGAGAACGGCTTGCCGTAAAGTGCCCGGTTCGCGGAGACACACTTCCGCAAACAGGAAGCTATAAGTCCGAACATCTGAGGAGTTAGCTTTCGGACAGCGTGATTCGTCCACCACCCTGCTTCGTCAACGCAATCGCCTTTGGAGCTTGATCGCCTTCTCGGGGCAGGCTTTCACGCACAGGCCGCACCCCCGGCATGAATCGGGGTCGAGAGCAAACGCCTGCTTTCCCCCGTGGACGAACAGTTTCAACCTCCCCATCACGGGAAGTTTAGCTTTCTCTTCCTGTGAGACAGTCCGGATGCTAAGAACGTCGTAAGGACAAATCGGAACGCACGGTCCTGCCGCTTCACAGCGCATAGCATCGATAACCGGCACCATGACACCCGGATCAAACTTGCAATTTGGCTCGGGCTTCGTCATCGGCCGCGCCCTGCCTTCCTGTTCAGATTCGTCATAACGGTTAGGATTGCTCCGTGACGTGCTGTTTGTAATGACGATTGAGAGACACGGATATTGTCCCGGCAGCTAAAAATTTTGACGCGTGGTCTGCACAGGGACATGACCCAGCAGAATTTAAATCTGTTCCAACTCGCCACCGGCTGCACGACAGAAGCGAGCCTAACTCCGCCAAAAGTCGTGCGGCGCGAGTTTACTTACACCGATTTTCGCCGCGAACTTTTTACGACGTGCCAGACCAGCTTTTCCGTAACCGCTTCAACCCAGACGCGGCCCGCGCTGCTTACCCGTCGGAAGAGACTGCCTGTGTTGATTCCGGCGGCTGTAGTGCAGTCGTTTAAGAGGCCATAGACCCAATTAGGAACCGGAATCGTTCGAATATTACCATCTGTTCCGCGCAAGTCCACGATCGCCCAATGAGCTTCACGCTGATGCAAGCCTCACGCATCGACCAGCTCGCACCCGCTTTAACAGTTAGACTTCGCTCGAAAGCGGCAAGGCTGGTCTCATTCGAAATGATCCCTGGCCAAACAGTTCTCGTGTTGAACATCGTCTGGAAAGACTAAGCCAAGGCGCAGCCCTCCAGACTACCCGGGGATCCACATCTTCTCAGCCACAACCGTTTCAACACCAGCGGGGAGTTCCAGCACTTCGTCCGATTTTGTGAAGAACGCCAGCCCCTTATAGCTGACCAGATATTGAAAATTATCCGTGAAAAGGCCGCCGTGAGCGGTCACCACCAGAGGATCTACCACTCGGCTCAGCACTTTCAAAAACTCCACTGGCTCGAGCTTCACAAGGACTCCCGATGCTTTCGTTGCCTCCGCAATCGCGGCTGCGGCGGCCGCCGCTCCACCCATGGCTTCACGTCCTCCAGGTCCCGAGTATAGCTGTGCTCTCCACCGCCAATCAAGGGTTCACCTCACGTCGCGCGATCCACTTCATGGTCGCGATAGCTCAGCTTGACATTTCAATACTAACGGATGCGCGACACAACGATCTCCCGGTCAAATTGTCCCTTGCGCAGTTCCTCGATCAGTACAATCGTGCATCCGTTGATCAATCCCTATTTCCCCGGAAGTTTGACCAGACCTGGTAATCTGATGCCCTAAAATATCTTTCATATTGGCCGATAGCCTCGCTGTAAACAGGCAACAGTTCAGTCCGAGCTTCGCAAGCTGTTCCAATTGGCGCCGCAGGATCAGGCCCGATGAGGGTTTCACAAGTCTTCCGATCGTCGGAGTGATACGAATGGCCTTGTTCCTGATCGCCGCCGTTCTCCAGGCACAACAGCGTTTTCAGATTTTCAATACCGAAAACGGGCTTCCTCAGAACGCAGTGCTGGGCTTGCGGCAGGCCCAGGATGGGTAGTTGTGGTTCACCACCTACCGGGGCTTGGTGCGCTTCGATGGCGTTCACTTTCAGGTATTTGACCAAAGCAACACTCCCGCCATGCGCAGCATGACTTTCACGACATTCGGCTTATTTGAAGACCATAACGGCGGACTTTGGGCCGGTACGTGGGGCGGCGGGGTCATTCATTATGAACACGGTGCCTTTACCGCTTTAACCAAGAAAGACGGCCTACCGGAAAACGTCGTATTACGGGTTGACGAGGATCCCCAAGGTGGCATTTGGTTTTTTACTACCTCGGGTTTGGCACGTTATACGAAGGGTAAGGTTCAATCCGTCCCGTACTTGGATGGAGAACCCGTCAAGCCATATCTGACGCCTCCTTCGGGCTTAGGTGTGGATTATCATCTGTTCGGATTGTGGCGAGTTCGAGCGCAAGGGATACAACGATTCGCATATGGGCAATGGTCCGACTTTCCTCTCCCGGCAGACGTGATCAATCCCGCTTCGGTCCAAATGGAGTCGCTGTTGGAGGATTCGCAACGTCGAGTTTGGTTCAATATCGCCGGGCGGCCGGGCAGAAGTTTCTGCGTCGAGAACCACCATTTGCTTGAGTTTCACGGGTTACCGGCAGGCGCTTTAACGAATTACAGGGATCGACAGGGCCGCTTATGGATTACGGATCGTAACGGGCATACCGCAACTTGGGAGAACGGTCGCGCGAGTCCCGTTGAGATGGTGTCGACGGCAGCTGCTTTTCGCGTAATAGAAGACCGGGAAGGTGGTATCTGGTTAGGCACCATCAACGAGGGACTTGCACGAGGCATCAAGCCCATTGTCACCACGGTTCGTCTTCCGGGAGGTCTGGATGCGAATACGATCGGTCCTGTTGCTGAAGGGGAAATCGGCGACATTTGGATCGGCAGTTACGGCCTTACGCATTTCGTAGGCGGCTCTTTTTCTACTTACTTGCGTCCGAGTGTGAGCCGGAGTGCCCAAAAACCGTTGGCCCTCTGGGTCGCACCCGATGGTACCGTCTACTGCGGGTACTCTGACGGCTTAAAGACCTTCAGGAATGGCGAGTTTCACAATCCGGACGAGCCGTTACGAAGTATTCAATCGGAAGTGCACGCTATTTTCAGGGACCATGCAGGCGGCCTGTGGGTGGGTAGCGAAA
>CAXSIG010000121.1:5658-6761 GCA_964237255.1 uncultured Bryobacteraceae bacterium | reverse complement strand
GCATTCAAAACTGACCCGGTTTTATGCCGGAAACGGGCCTGTAATTGGCGGCATCCGAGCTTTCCACGAGGAACAAAACGGTACGCTGTGGGTCGGGACCGATCAGGTTCTCTGCCGAAATAACAACGGCTTCACATGCTTTGGCCCTCATGATGGGATTTCCGGATGGAGAGTACGTAGCATTATTTCCGACAAAGACGGAGTGCTTTGGGTAGCTGTGGCAGGCCGTGGCGTGCTGCGCATTGCCGGTAGTAGCTTCCTTTGGTTCGGGGCCAAAGAAGGGCTTTATACCAGCGACGCCACCGCGATAGTAGAAGATCATGCGGGATACTTCTGGATCACTTGCCAGCTTGGTATCTACCGCGTGAGAAAAGAGGAACTAAACGCGTTCGCGGAGAGCCGCATCGACCATGTAAGCAGTACCTTTTTCGGAAGGCTGGATGGTCTGGAAACCGCCAATTCCACAGGGCAGGGCCACCCGCATGGATTCATGGCGCACGATGGAATCCTCTGGTTTCCCACGCAAGCTGGGTTAGCTAGAATCGACCCTGCCTTAGTCCCTTACAACAACTCTCCGCCACCTATTGAGATTGAGTCGTGCTCTGCTGAACAACGTCCCTTGAATTGCTCTCAAGGAATCACTCTGGGCCCTGGTACGAATAACTTAGAAATCGCTTACACGGGTCTGAGCCTCAGCCGGTCGAACCAGATTCACTTTCGGTACCGGCTCGAAGGCCTAGATAGTCATTGGGTGTACGTCGGAACCCGGCGGGTAGCTTATTTCACACACCTTCCGCCGGGAAGCTACCAATTTCAAGTCTCTGCCCGGAACAGCGACGGTGTGTGGAATCAGCAAGGAAAACAGATCTCGATTGTAGTTCAGCCGCGCTTCTACCAAGCGCGGTGGTTTTACGCAGCGATGGCGGCAGCGCTGGCCGGACTTCTCATACTCGCCTGGCGGGCGCGCGCGAATCAATTTGAAAAACGCCAAGCGCTTCAGCACGCATTCTCGCAGCAGGTGATCCAGTCTCAAGAGGCCGAGCGAAAACGGATTGCCGCCGAGTTGCACGACGCCCGCCGGCCCGAGCACCAGCGTCGCCACC
>CAXSIG010000121.1:0-5648 GCA_964237255.1 uncultured Bryobacteraceae bacterium | reverse complement strand
GATAGCTTAGGTCAGCGTCTCGCTTTGATTAAAAACATGGCATTCCTAGTCGGCAGACGCGGCGAACAGGGAGAACAAGCCGAATTTCTGCAAACAATCGCTGATGAAGCATCGCAGGCGATCGGCGAAGTGCGGCAGATTTCGTATGACCTGCGGCCCCATCAATTAGATCTTCTTGGCTTAAGCAAAGCAATTGATTCGCTAGCCGTTAAGGTTTGCCGTGCGGCGGTCATTCACGCAGATCTAAAGATAGATGACCTCTCCGGTGTATTCCCCAAAAACTCTGAGATTCATCTTTATCGAATCGTGCAGGAAAGCCTGAATAATGTTGTAAAACACTCGCAAGCGAAGAACGTGCAGATAACGGCTCGTCGAACCGAAATATCGATGGTCCTCGTCGTGAAGGACGATGGTATCGGTTTCGTGCCGAGTCAATCCGAACGAGATGCCAATGGTGGTGGTTTCGGTTTATTGGGTATCAGGGAGCGGGTGGAGCTGCTACAAGGTTCACTGACGATTGGTTCTACGCCTGGGGTGGGAACCGTCGCGACCATGGAATTCGTATTGGGCGGCGTTGTGATTGGCGACTATTAACACTCCCGCGCGCATTGACTCATCGGTTTGTTACCGGCGAGGGGTACACACAGGTGACGCTTACCTTGATGTTTGCCTGCGAAGGCACTGTTTGCCGGTGTGTGGTTCCACATGGGTCCCTGTGCACTTACGCACGACCAATTGTGTATTAACCTCTATTTCCTGCAGCCTTTCTTTTCCGTATCCTCAACTTAGTTACTCGAGGCCGACCAAGGCACAAATCAACGGGTACTAAAGGAAAAAATCATGAAAGTCACAACGTCCATCAAATCGTCTCTCTTCTCGTTGTTTATCGCTCTTGCTGCATCCAGCGTCGGCTCGGCCCAGTCCGTTAGCAACGTAACCGTCAACCTTCCTGTGATTTCAGGTGCGGTTGGCGCCCCCGCCTGCAGCTCGTCGGTAAATTCCGTCTCTTACGGCTTTTCAAATTCTGTAAACATAGCGTCTAGCACGACAGGAGCAGGAGCAGGAAAAGCGTCCGCCAGCGCGATTACTATCGTAAAGTCCAATGATGCGTGTTCACCCAACTATATTATCGCTCTGTTCAAGGGTGCTAACTTGCCGACCGTAACATTAACTATCTCTTCAGCTTCAGGGCCATTGCTCACGATCACCCTGACGAATGTATTTGTCTCGTCTGTATCGGACACTGACGCCGCTGGGCAATCATTGGTCGGTGCGGAAAAGGTAACCCTGGAATACGGATCCATCAAGATCATCGATTCAGCTTCGAAGGTCGAGGTCAACTGCAGCATCTCGAACAACACCTGTTATTGAGGAAAACTTGTCTGTTGACAAGAACCTCAAGAGAAGCGGCAGCCTATTGAAGGCTGCCGCTTTTTTGCGATTGCACGGTTACCGCGCGATCCAATCGGGGAACTGAACGGCCGGGCCCCTGGATTTAGTGACATTCCTTGTGAAGAAAAGCGTATGATCAACCTGCTGTTGCGAAATTGAGCAGGATCGCGGAAAGAGCCGATTCTTTGGGCTGTGTGTTGTCGGTGGCGTCGGCTGAGGGCCAAGGTACGCTGACCAAGGCTATAAGATTCCACTTGGAGGACAAGCAAATGGCTGACCAGATTCGAGTGGTGATTGCCGACGATCATGTAGTGGTCCGGAAGGGACTTTGCGCCATGATCGAAGAGGATGAGCAAATCTCCGTGCTGGGCGAAGCCGGAGACGGAGAAGCGGCCCTCGCGTTGATTAGAAAGCTCGCACCGCACGTGGCTGTGCTCGATATAGACATGCCGAAGTTGGATGGATTCGGTGTCCTTCGGGAGATGCAGAAGCAGAAGCTGGAAACCAACATCATTTTTCTAACCTTGCACAATGATGAAGAAATGCTTCGCGCCGCCTTAGACTTGGGCGCTAAGGGCTATCTGCTGAAGGACAGTGCAATGGAGGAAATTACGGTGGGAGTTAGGACGGTGGCAGGCGGACAACCCTATTTGAGTTCGGCGATGACCAGCCGCTTGCTGCAGCTCCCAAAGATGCCGACGTCTGTAGCGAAAGATTCGCTCACAGCCAGTCTGACGCCGACCGAACAACGCATTCTTCAGTTCATCGCAGAAGGCCAATCGAGTAAGGAGATTGGCGCAAAGCTTTCAATACACTACAGAACTGTGGAGAACCACCGTACCAATATCTGCCGAAAGCTCAGAATCGATGGCACGAACGCGCTCGTGCGCTTCGCTCTGCAAAACAAAGCCACGCTGTAGATAACTGCACTTCGTTGTGCGATTGTATGCTCGAAAGCAGCTGAGTTTGAGTCTTCTGTTAGTTCGTGTCCTACCGGCCGCCGATCGCGAAGACTACCTTTTCGCAGATTCGGGCCGTGTGTGAATATTCGTTCCGGAGTGATGTGAATACAGAGACGTGACGCGGATCGCGCACCGGCGGAACGTATACGAATAGCGCGATCCACCTGCTTACAATCATTGAGGTGCCGCGTCGCGCAATCATCGCGTTGTTTATTTCCACGCTGATCGAGTTCGCTTCAGGGCAACAGCCCGTCCCAGCAAAGCCCAAAGACATCCAGATTCCAAAAATAACCCGGAAGCCGCAACTCGAAGAGTTTCTCAACGGTAACTCGCGCGCCGATATGAAGCGGGTCGACGACTTTCGCCAACGCCAGCCCGGCGATGGCAAACCCGTAAGCAGAAAGACAAGCGCCTGGGTGGGTTATGACGACCACAACTTTTATGCGGTGTTCGTCTGTCAATCTCCGCCCGGCACCACGCGAGCGCGCCTGTCCAAGCGGGAAGACATCCTAAACGATGACATTGTGGGAGTATTTCTCGATACTTATCACGATCGCCAGCGCTCCTACGAGTTCTTCGTCAACCCTTTCGGAATCCAAGCCGACGCAATCGATAGCGAAGGACAGGACGATGACTTCAGCTTTGACACTCTCTGGTACTCGGAGGGCCGCCTCACCCCGGACGGCTTCGTGGCATCTTTCGCGATTCCGTTTAAGAGTCTTCGGTTCAACGGGGACACCGCGCAGACCTGGGGCTTCAGTTTGGGCCGGTTCATTCCGGACAACAACGAATCTTCGTTCTGGCCTTTCGTGACGCAAAAGGTGGACGGGTTCAATCAACAACTCGGCGATTTGACTGGCATCGAAAACATCTCACCCGGCCGCAATATACGCATCACGCCCTATGGAGCATTTAGCTATTCCCACTTTCTCGATATTCCGATCTTCGGTCTCCCGTCTTTTCAGTTAAAAGCCACTCCTCGGGCTGGCCTGGATGCCAAGGCGGTTATCCACGATTCCCTCACGCTTGATATCGCGATTAATCCCGACTTCAGCCAAGTGGAATCGGACGATCCGCAGGTCACTGTCAATCAGCGCTTCGAGGTGCAGTTTCCGGAAAAGCGGCCCTTCTTTTTGGAAAACAGCGGCTACTTCGTTACGCCTGAAAACCTCTTCTTCTCGCGCCGGATCATTGACCCGGAATTCGGCGCCCGGCTTACAGGGAAGCTGAACCGTTGGGATTTAGGAATTCTCGCCATTGACGACCGCGCCCCCGGCCTCGCCCTGGCGCCTGACGACCCCAATCTCGACACCCATGCGGTGATTGCCATTGCCCGCGTTCAACGCGAGTTCGGCAAGCAATCGACCGTAGGTTTCCTGCTTACGGACCGGGAATTCGCCGGTGGCTATAACCGGGTAGCGGCCCTTGATACACGCCTCAAGCTGAATCCCAATTGGACCTTCTCCGGCCAAGCGATCTCAAGCGAAACGAAGGATCAGAACCGAACGCATACGGGTGGCGATGCTTTTAATGCCGACTTACACGGGCAGAACCGGGAATGGCAATACGACCTCAAATATATCGACCGCTCCGAGGGCTTTCGCGCCGATCTCGGCTTTATTCCCCGCGTGGATATTCGTCAAGGCCAGCAATACCTGGCCCGCCGCTTCCACCCGAAAAGCAAGAAGGTTCTGTCGTGGAGTCCACAGCTTTTCATGACAGGTGATTTCGATCATCGCAATATTCAACAGGATTGGGTTGTTCGTGAGCAAGTCAATATCGAAATGCCGCGCACCACATATTTCAGCGTTAATCATTCAGACATTTTTGAACGCTTCGCCAACATCAACTTCCGTAGAAGCGACAACAGCGGCGGATTCCACACCGAATATTTCAAGCAAGCCGTCGTCGACTTCGGCTACTCAAAGGGAACCCGGATCAACTACGACGTTGCCGGGTCACTTTCCCCATTTCGAGGGAACGGGGACGAACTGCAAGCCAACTTCACGCTCCGCCCTACGAAGCGTCTCAAACTGGACAACATCTATTACTTAACGCGCTTATATATGGCAGGTCCACATCCGCAAGCCGTTTTTATCAACCATCTGGCCCGTTTTCGCGCCACATACCAGTTCACGCGCGAACTCTCGCTCCGCTTCATCCTCGATTACAACGGCGTATTGCAAAACCCCGCACTTATCAACCTGGATCGCCAGAAACGCATTACGGGAGACGTCCTGCTCACTTACCTTCTTCACCCGGGAACCGCGTTCTACATCGGCTACACGGACAAATTGGAGAACTTAGCGCTGTTTCCCGGACAAGTAAACCGAATCGGGTTTCCGTCTACGACAACCGGACGCCAGTTTTTCACTAAGCTGAGCTACCAATTTCGCTTTTGAGCTTTCGAGTCAGGCCACTAATTACGCCAGAAATCTATTTCACGGCTTTCATCTGCTCTTCGAGGAACGCCAACGCATCGTTGCCCCAGACATCCGTTCCCAAAGAACAAAATCCCCAATGCCCGTCCTGTTGCGTCTTACCGAAGGCCGGATATATTTTTGACCGAAAGTTGGTGTGCTTTTTAAGTGCTTCCTTACTGAGTACATGGCTAGGCGAAAGACTGTAATCGTTGTCCGCTTGAAACAGAAATATGGGAGCTGTTGCGCGGTCCACCGCCAGGCTGAGCCGACTTGAAATAACGGGACTGCTAGCCCACGACATAGCTCCAGGGGAGAAGGGCAAAAGCGCCTTAACAGACAAGTCTCGTTCGCCGGCAAGCAGCGTCTGAATCCCTCCATATGAGCAGCCTGAGATCGCGATCCGGCCAGGGTCAACGAACGATTGCGCTTTGAGAAAAGTCAAGGCAGCAACTACGTCATCCACCTCTTGGTTTTGTAGTTCCATCATTCGCGCTCCTCGTTCCGATGGAGGTGCTTGCGCGACCAAATCCTGGATATAGGCGCCAGGGGAACGGCCTTGACCCCTTCGATGTGGGACAAAGAAGACGTAGGAATGGTCCGTATAGAATCGAGCTAACTTGGGTTGCGAACCGGGCAATTTCTCGCTGCCGTGATTCCAGAGCACTGCGGGAAACGGACCCGGTCCAGGCGGTTTCCAGATAAATCCGTGCAGCAGAAGTCCATTGCTTTGGAACGTCGTTTCCTCGGGCTGGATTTGGGCAAACCCGACGCGGCTAGAGAGCAAGATTACTAATAAGGTTGAGCAGCACGCCCGGATTTTTCTCGCGAAGTGCATGGATGCGATCATATCGCCTCAGCCATCTCTCGACGC
>CAXSIG010000120.1:0-10510 GCA_964237255.1 uncultured Bryobacteraceae bacterium | reverse complement strand
GGCAGCATCGGAGGGAACTGCCGCCCGCACATCTACTAAACCGGGAACAATAAACTTGCCCGGTAGAGTTATCACGGTCGCGTCGGACGGTATGGACACGCTCGCGCGCAACCCGGCATCCTGAATGTCGTTGCCGTTTACGATGACGACCGCATCCCGCACCGCAGATCCAGCGCTATCGATGAGCGTGGCTCCGGTTAGAGCCTTCACAGTGGGGTTCGACGGCCCGCAAGCCGTCGCGATCAGCGCCAAGCCGACGACCGTCGCAAACCCGACCCGCATGTCACCGAGAGCCAATCCTCATTGTGAACCGCCCGCATGCGACAATGAAGTTTCCACCGCGACAAATCTTGAAAATTCTGTTGTTCGCACCTTTACTGCTGCTTGTGGGCTGCGCAACTCCCAATCAAAAAGCGGCCGAGGCTTCGCTGAAAGACGCTCACATCGACCCATCGACGGCCGGTTCCATCAAAGGGAGCGTCCTGTTTTCCGGTCCTGCGCCTAAGCCGAGAAAGCTCGATCTGTCCGCGAACCCAACCTGCGAGCGGCAGCACTTGAAGCCGGTTTTCGCGGAGGACGCGTTGATTGGGAAGAGTGGCGGGATAGAGAATACCCTCGTGTTGATCGAAAGTGGATTGCCGGATGTGCGCTGGACTGCGCCCAACGTCAGCGTCACCATGGATCAGGCAGGATGTGTTTACGCACCGCATATGATCGCGATGATGGTGGGGCAGCCGTTGCAGGTGTCGAACTCCGATTCGGTGAATCATAACGTTCATTCCGAATCGTCGGCAAATGCGCCGTTTAATGTTTTGGAGCCGCCGAAGTCGAATACGGTGACGCATAGGTTCGACCATCAGGAATTGATGATTCCGTTCACTTGTGGAGTTCACGGCTGGATGCGCGCTTACGTTTCCGTGGTGGCCCACCCATTCTTCGCGGTCACAGACAAGGACGGCGCTTTCTCGCTCAAAGGAATCCCGCCTGGAGACTACAAGGTGGAAGCGATTCACGAGCGTTTCGGACATCAAACCAAAGCGGTCCAACTGACGGCGAGCGCTTCGCAAGCTCTCGATTTCGCTTACACGGCGGGCGATCAGCTATGAAGGATTACATCGCGCTGACTAAGCCTCGGAACACGTGGTTCATCCTGATGACCGCGGCGATCGGCTACTGCTTCGGCCTGGAGCGGGACTCCTTCAATTGGTTCAACTGGCGGAGCTGGGCGCCTTTTCTCCTCACCATCGTCGGAACCGGATTGCTGAGCGCAGGAACCGCGGCACTGAATCAATGGTTCGAACGCGAGTCAGATCTGAAAATGCGGCGCACGGCGGGTCGACCGCTTCCGGGCGGCAGAATGACTGCCACGTCGGCGTTCCTGTTTGGCAGCATCCTGGTCGTCGCCGGCTTTGCGATTCTTGCACTGACCGTGAATTTGCTCGCCAGTCTTTTAGGGTTATTCACGTTTGTCAGTTATCTTTTCATCTACACTCCGCTGAAGCAGCGGTCCTCGCTGGCGACGGTTATTGGGGCGCTGCCCGGCGCGATGCCGCCCATGATCGGGTACGCGGCGGCCAGCGGGAAGCTTACCTCCGAAGCCTGGGCTCTATTCGCGATTCTGTTTATCTGGCAATTCCCACACTTTCTCGCGATCGCCTGGATGTATCGCGAAGACTACTCGCGGGCGGGAATCCTGATGCTTCCCGTTGTGGAGCCCGATGGCCGCTCCACATCGCGCCAGATCGTGATCTATGCTTCCACGCTGATTCCTGTCAGCTTATTTCCTACGCTCCTCGGCATGACCGGCCGCATTTACCTGGTGGGAGCTCTGCTGCTGGGCGGCTGGTTTCTCTATTCCGGGGTGCGTGTCGCGTTTGATCGCACCACCTTACGCGCCCGTCGCGTCCTGCTGGTGTCTGTGATCTATCTTCCGCTTATCTACGGCCTGATGTTGATCGATCGGCCGTTGTAATGCGTCGTCTGCTACCGCTCGCGCTGCTCCTTGCCGGATGCGACGCGCGTCCGCCGCTGCCGGTACTCGGAAGCGTTCCGCACTTTCATCTCATCTCACAAGAAGGGCAGCCCTTTAACAGCGACGAACTGAAAGGCCACGTGTGGGTGGCCGATTTCATTTTCACCAACTGCCCCGGACCTTGTCTTCGCATGAGCACTTTTCTCGGACGCGTACAGAAAGCAACCGCCACATTCCCCGATATCCGCATGGTGTCTTTCAGCATTGATCCCGCGCGCGATACTCCCGCCGCGCTGCACCAGTTCGCCTCTAAGTATCAGGCCGACCCGCAACGGTGGGTTTTTCTCACGGGCGAGCAATCGGCGCTGAACGCCCTCAGCCGCGACGCATTCCACTTCGGCGACGTCGACGGAACACTGAACCACAACACTCGTTTCGCGCTGGTGGATCGCAAGGGCCAGATCCGCGGCTATTACGGAACCGCGACGGAGGATCCTGTCGCTAAGGTTTCTGCCGATGCGCGACGCCTTCGAAAGGAATCCGATTGATCACGCTTCACGACCTTCCGACGATCAACGCCATACTAAACGGCACTGCGGCCATCCTGCTTTTTTGGGGGTATACGCTGATTCGCCGCAAGAAGGTCCCCCAACACCGTCGCGTGATGCTAACCGCGTTTGGCGTCTCGGTGGTGTTCCTCGTTTGCTATCTGGTGTATCACTACCAGGTGGGCAGCGTTCACTTTCCGCGTCCCGGCTGGGTAAAGAACGTCTACCTGACGATCCTTTTTACTCACACGGTTCTAGCTGTTACAGTCCCGGTCCTTGCTATCATTACGTTGAGTCGTGCATTGAGCGGGCGTTTCGACAAACACCGCAGGATCGCGCGTTGGACATTCCCTATCTGGCTCTACGTAAGCGTCACGGGAGTGATTGTTTACCTGATGCTGTATCACATTTATCCGCTGTCATGAACCCTTACCCGGATCTCGATTTTACTGTGCGGCTCGGCTGTGAGCTGATCTACGAGACGCAATCTTATACGCCCGCGTTCATGGTGCTACGGCCCCGTCGTTCACCTACGCAGCGCATCGTCCAAGAGCAACTCATCCTGGGCCCCAATCTTCCGTCTACGGAGGAAACGGATTCTCACGGCAACATTGTCGACCGGGTGGTCCTCCGTCCGGGTCTCAATACATTTCGGCACGATGCTTTGGTTTCGGTGACGTCGATGTTCGAAGGGATCCCGGACTTCGAATTTGCGACGCCGGTAGACCAGATTCCGGTGGACCTGCTGCGCTACACGCTGCCATCGCGTTATTGCGATTCGGACAAGCTGATGGATTTCACCGCGGAGAAGTTCGGGATGCTGCCTCCGGGCGGTCCTACAGTACGGGGCGTTCTCGACTGGCTCCACAAAAATATCGAGTACCGGTTCGGTTCGGGATGTCCCGACATCTCGGCTTCCGAGATCATCGCGCGCGGATTCGGAGTTTGCCGCGATTTCGGCCACACCGCCGTGGCGCTCTGCCGGACATTTAATATTCCCTGCCGCTACGTTACGGGTCATCTGCCGGATATCGGGTTTCTGGATCCTGGCACGCCGATGGATTTCCACGCCTACTTTGAGGTTTACCTAAACGGAAAGTGGTTCACCGTGGATTCCCGATTCAACACGCCGCGTATCGGACGGGTGAAAATCGCGTGCGGAATGGATGCCGTGGATGGCGCATTTTCTACCATTTACGGAAGTGCGCAACTGAAAAGCTTCCAAGTTTGGGCTTACCAAGTAGATCCCTATGAGGTGAGCGTCGGTTCGCCGATTGACCTGACAAAACGCTTGGACGGAACGCCACAACTGCGTTGGCCCATGTTACATAATCCATAGCGGCATTCGTCGTTGCTGCATCTAAACACTTAGGTGCGACAGGGTGAGTTGTTTCGAGCGTGGGGAAGTATTCTGGCTGGCCGCAAGCCGTCTCTTTCTATTGAGATCACAAGGGAATGTCCGCTCCGTTGTCCTGGTTGCTACGCGTATGAGGATGCCCATTTGGGTGGGAACATCAACCTACGCCAACTGCCTGACAACAAGGGTCAGGAGTTAGTCTCAAAGACTCTCGCATTGGTCGACGAACTGAAGCCGCTTCACCTCTCGATCGTGGGCGGCGACCCATTAGTTCGGTATCGCGAGTTGGAGCAATTGCTGCCCCTGTTAAGTAAGCGCGGGATATTCGTTCAAGTTGTGACGAGCGCTTTCCGTCCGATGCCGGACGAATGGGCAACGCTGCCACGTTTGAATATCGCGGTGTCCGTGGATGGCCTGGAGACCGAACATAACGAGCGCCGCAAGCCTGCCACGTATGAGCGCATTCTGAAAAACATCGCGAACCAGCGAGTGACCATCCATTGCACGTTGACTGGCCAGATGATGAAACGGCCGGGATATCTGGAAGAGTTTATTCGCTTCTGGGCTGCCCGGCCGGAAGCCTCCAAAATCTGGATCAGCATGTTCACTCCGCAAAAGGGCGCGACGGCTCCTGAAATCTTGACCGCCGAAGAGCGGCGCCGCGCGGTTTCCGAATTGGATTCGCTGCGGCATCGGTATCCTAAACTGCAAATGCCAAAGCTGGCATTGTCGGAATTTCTGCAGCCGCCCAAGAATCCGGAGCGTTGTATTTTTGCGCAAACCACGCTCTCCTACTCGGCCGATTTTCAGACCAAGATCACACCCTGTCAGTTCGGCGGCGACCCCGATTGTTCGCAATGCGGCTGCTTCGCTTCCATGGCGCTCTCAGGGATAGGGAAGTATAAAGTAGCGGGTCTGGTGCCGGTGGCGAGCTTGTTCCACGCTTCCGCGGGAATCGGAAAAATGCTAGCTACTCGGGAATCGTAAATAAGTAGCCGAGCATGTTTTTCATGTCCGTATCGTTAAAAGGATAGGCGGGCATGATGGTCCCGGGGGCCATCTTTTGCGGATGGATGAAGTTCTCCCGAACCCACTCTTCATTACGACGGCTACTCAGACCGTTCAAAGGCGGCCCGAGCTTTCCACCCGCTCCATTCACCAGGTGGCAACCGGCGCAGCCTTTCTTCTGAAACAACTTTGCGCCTGCAAGCACAAAATCCGGAGCGGTCTTGTCCGTACCGCGTGCAAGGACTGCGGGTGTTAACTGCATCCACTCGGTTGGACCGGCGTAGTCGATTTGGGAGGCCAGAGTCGATGGAGGCGTCGACTTCACGGCGGCTAACGTTAACCCACCCCAAGTCGCTCCCGCGAGCAGAATACATCCCATGGCGAAAATACGCTTTGACACCCGAATCAGCGGTGCTCTATCGATAAACGGAATTAAGATCAGCGCTAAAATCGCGAGACCGGGAAGCACCACCGTACCTAGCACTTCCATAGGACCGTTGAAGTACTTTAGCAGTTGAAAAAGAAACAGGTAGTACCACTCCGGGCGGGGGATATACGCGGTGTCGCTCGGGTCTGCTAAGCGCTCGAGTGGAAGCTTGGCCACAACTGCCATCAGGAACAGAATGGTGAAGGCTCCAAACACGGCGAGCGTGTCGATGAATGCCTGGCGCGGATAAAACTTCTTTGCGGGACGCTCGTCGTCACCCGGAACGGGTGCTACACCATGTTTCCTTACCAGGTAAATATGGGCCACGATCAATAAGATCGTCGCCGGCGGCAGCAGTAGTACATGCATCGCATAGAAGCGAGCAAACGTGACAACGCCAATATCGCCAGTGCTTCCCAGCAAACGGCTCAAATACGGGCCCATAACGGGTACACCCGCCGCGATCTGCGTCACAACTACCGTTCCCCAATACGCGCGGTTGTCCCACGGCAACAAGTAGCCGGTCAATCCATAAGCCAACGTGAGTAAGAGCAGCACGACGCCGACGATCCAGGTAGCTTCTCGCGGCTTCTTGTAACTGCCGAACAAAAACACCTGCAGCATGTGGAGCACAACCACGACGATCATCATGCTGGCGCCCCAGTGGTGAAGACCGTGCATGAGCCGGCCCGCGGTTACTTCCTGCAGGATATAGCGCAAGCTGTCGTAGGCTTCGCCCGGCGTTGGAGCGTAATTGAACGCGAGTAGAATTCCCGTGAACACCTGCACCAGGAACAGAAATACCGCAACGCTGCCGAACACTTGATGCCATCCGCTGGAAGCGGGAATGTCCTCATAGAGGAACTTTCGGATCGCGGTTTCAGCTCCCGTGCGATGGTCAAGCCACGCTACAACGCGGTCGCGGCGCGCCCTCATGCCTGCTCCCGAAGAGCTCCCAACTGCAGCTTGCCGTTGGCGACCTTGGTATCGAACCGATCAAGCGGACGGGGAGCGGGACCGGTAATTACTTTGCCGTCAATCGCGAAGATCGAGGTATGACAGGGACAGAGAAATTGGCCCTTATCCGTTTCCCAGTGGTAAGCGCAACCCAGATGCGTGCACTGCGGGCCAAACGCCGTGACCTTGTTAGCCGAGTCTTTCACCACCCAGGCGCTACGACGTTCATCCAAGGTCTTCCAACCATCGGTACGCTTCTGCCGGTAATGAACTTCCTGCGGAACGTTCGGGGGCAGCAGGTCGACGGAGGTCACCTCTACCCAATCGTCTTTGCGACGCAGTTTGGGAGGAAGCAGCAGGTAAAGCGCTGCCGGAACGGCAAGGCCGAGCCCGATGACACCGCCCAGTCCATAAATGAAACTCAGATAGAATCGCCTGCGGCTCAACTCAGACATTAGATCTTCGAAACACTATTACAGCATTCAATCCACCGAAGGCGAAGGAGTTGGAGAGCGCAAACTCGGCGTCCAGCGTCTTTCCGGTCTCAGTAATCACATTCAAATC
The DNA here is from genome assembly GCA_964237255.1 of uncultured Bryobacteraceae bacterium. Taxonomy (GTDB): domain Bacteria; phylum Acidobacteriota; class Terriglobia; order Bryobacterales; family Bryobacteraceae; genus JALYXI01. Next base: position 3,677 of record CAXSIG010000120.1, on the reverse strand, counting down.
GCACTCGGGGTCGCGCTCCCGAAAGTTGGCGGTAGGCGGAATAATTCCATCGCGCAGGCAGAGCGCCGTAGCCGCACCTTCAATCGCACCCGCCGCTCCCAACGTATGCCCGTGCATCGATTTCGTGGAACTTACCGGGACCTTTTCGCCCAAGACGGCGCGGATGGCCTTGGTTTCTGTGACATCGTTCGCCTGCGTCCCTGTTCCGTGCGCGTTGACATAGCCTACCTGCTCAGCAACAATTCCGGCATCCCGCATGGCGACGCGCATCGCTCGCGCCGCTCCATCCGCGGAAGGCTGGGTTATGTGGTTTGCATCGCTTGACATGCCAAATCCGCAAATCTCGCCGAAGATTTCCGCCCCGCGCGCCTCCGCCGCTTCTAGCGGTTCGAGCACCATTATGGCTGCCCCCTCGCCGAGAATCATCCCGGTCCGGTCTTTCGAAAACGGTCGGCACGTGTCTTGGGACACAACGCGCATGGCTTCCCACGCTTTCAGAATCCCGTAGCTGAACGGCGCTTCGCTTCCACCGGAGATCGCCATCTCTACTGCGCCGGACCGTACCATTCCGAAAGCTTGCCCAAGCGCGTGAGCGGACGAGGAGCACGCGGTGGATACCGTGTAAGCCGGCCCCGTAATGCCGAATTCCATGGAGATGTGACTAGCTCCCGCGTTCGCCATTATCCGTGGGATGGTCAGCGGATGCACGCGGGGTTTATTTAAGTGATAGACGTCCCAGAAGCAGACGTCTTCGCTTGACTGGCCACCTACGCAAGAGCCTGTCACGACAGCGCAATTCTCACGCAGTTCCGATGTCAACTCGATTCCCGACTGCTTTACCGCATCCCGGGCCGCGATGACAGCGAACTGCGCAAAGCGATCCATAAAGTCCGCTTCTTTTGCCTCGAAGTATGCCAGAGGATCATAGGCTTGCACCTCGGCTCCATTTCGAAAACGAATCTCACGCAGGTCGGTCGAGGCAATTGGCCTGATGCCGGAAGTACCCGCCATCAAATTTCCATGGAAAGACGCGAGGTCGCTTCCCAGGCCCGATAGCACTCCGATCCCGGTAATCGCGACTCGCCGATTCACGCCGGAACCGCTCCGTCCTCTTTTTCCTTGACCAACTTCCGAACCCCATCGATCATTTCCGGGATGCTTCGGATTTGCTTTGCTGCTTCGTCAGGGATGGTGATATCGAATTCGTTTTCCAGGGCAAACAGGATATTCACGCCGTCCATCGAATCGATCCCGAGTTCCTCGAAGCTGCTCTCAGGCGTTATTTTCTCGCGTGGGATCCGCTGCGCTTTTGCAATGGTGTCCAGTACGCGATCACTTAATTCTTCGGGCATAGAAGATTAGAAACAGTTTTGAAATGATAGCCACGATCCAGCAATTGCGGAATCGCGATTCGGAGCGCTTCGGCCGTTGGGGAATGCGGGGTACATGGGTTTAACTCATGCCCATCATGAAGGCAAAAGATCGCACCATTTTTAGCCCCGGCTACAAGGCGGGCAGCAATTTCTTCTGCGGACAGCTTCCAATCCCGACCGATCACCGTCCACATCACACCAAGCAAATTGAGTTGAGATTGCATCGCGCGAAACCCGAACCATCGTACTCCGAATGGCGCACGCATCAACTTTGGCGACAGACCGTGAACATCTTCCGCCGTGCGCTGGGTACGTTGGAACTCGCTCAGGATGGTACCGGGCGAACGAAAGTACAACTTTGGGTGGGTGTGGGAATGGTTTCCAATCTCGTGACCGGAAGACGATACAGCTTGCGCTATTTGCGGTAGCCGCAGGATGTTAGCGCCGCACTGGAAGAAGCTGCAGGAGATGCGATGCGCGGCTAGGACGGAAAGAATTTCCGGTGTGCGCTCGCTGGGCCCATCATCGAAAGTCAACGAGAGAATTGGGAGAGAAGAACAACCGTGGTAAACCGAAGGTCCAAACACGGAAGACGAACGGCCCCGTACCGAGTACGCCATCGCACTTGCCGCAATGGTGATGCCACCTGAAATGGTTTCCCCCAGCACACGCGGATTCTAGCATGTGCCGGGAGAGGGATATCTACAGTTACTGCCGATGATAGTGATAGCCGTTACGATCTTCGCCAGCATCGCGATCATTGATTACAAGCTGCCGGTCGAGACGGAAAGAAAGGATGGATTCCGCGGGAACATCCACTCGTTTTCCTCTGGTTAAAACCTGTGTTCCCGCGCCAGCTGCGGCACCGGAAGCCGCTCCAATCGCCGCACCACGACCGCCACCCGCAATCGCTCCAAGAACGGTGCCCAACACCGCGCCGCCACCCACGAACTTACCGGTCCGGCCATTTGCGCCTACGCCATTCTTGCGATCCCCGTCAACGGTCGTGTCGGCATCCACGGCATACCGATGGCCGCCTACCGAGATGGAATCGAGGTCGATCGAAATTTCATTACTGCCCGCCCGGCGAGCGATCAGTTCCGCACTCGCGCCACGAGCGATGACAACGTTGCCATTTTGATCCGTGACGTCATTGTTTATTACACCGGTATAAACCCGGCCGTCCGCTTGGCTAGCTTTGATTCGCTCGTTTACGCGAACATCCAATCTTGTCCCTTGAGGAATCACTTCGGCAGCGAAACCGCCGACAGCAAAGCCGCACAACAGGGCGGGAACCGTGAGAAGTGTGTGTTTCATACCCCAAGATGTGGCAATTGACGGGCCAACTCACCCGAGACAATCATCTTGGCCACTCCTTTATCGCTCTTGCGATGTCGTTGAGGCGTCCGGCTGGATCGCTTGCTTCGCGTTCGATAAAGACCGGCTTTTTGTATCCGACCTCGTTTAGTTTGGCAAGAAAGGCGGGGAAAGGAACGTCGCCATCGCCGAGCGGAGTTTCTTTTCCTAACTGGCCTGGACCCGCGGGCCATCGGCCGTCTTTGGCGTGAACCGAAAGCAAATACGGCGAAAGAATTTCGAGGGCGGGGATCGGTTGGCCGGTGCCGTAGAGGATCATGTTTGCCGGATCGAAGTTGATCCCCAGGTTTGGTCGATCGGCGCCTTTCAGAAACGCGCGGAGTGCTTCGGCAGTCTCCTGGCCGGTTTCAAGCGCGAAGGTCATCGGGTGGGCATGGTCGGCGATGCGGCGTACCATTTGCAGGACGGCATCATAGGAAGGGTCGGACGGATCTTCCGGAACGAAGCCAATGTGCGTGGCAATTCCGGGGACGCCCATCTGCTCGGCGAAATCGATTACGGCGTGGGTTCGGGCCTCGCGAGCGCTGCGCGTCCCCGGCGGAACAAAGCCAACTGTGCGCTGAACCGTTTCGAGGTCGGCGTAGCTTTCTCCTTCGTAGGCGAGAAACACGGTGTGCAAAACAAAGCCAGCATCAGCCAGAGCCGGCTTCCAGGCAGCGGATAAGCCATTCAGGGCAATCTCTCCTGGGATTCCTAATTGGCCGTCGCGGAAGCCTAAATCAGTAAGTTCGGCGAGCGTTTCGGCCGGATCGCGTCCAGCCCAGAACATCACACCGGGAATCAATTGTTCCATGGCAACCATTCTCCGTGTATTTTCCTCGATTCCGAGAGCAGTTCGACCAAACGAACCGCGTCAGCGGCTTCGCGGGCTGGCGCTAAAGCGGGAGGCGCATTGTCCCGTGCTGCATCGGTGAAGTGCTGTAATTG
>CAXSIG010000119.1:5611-10547 GCA_964237255.1 uncultured Bryobacteraceae bacterium | reverse complement strand
GGATCTTTGGAGGTTGCACCACCGGTACGGGATGCCCACCTGCGGCTAACGCTTTGTATACTCCAAGCGCGATCATCGTGAACATGCAAACCACGAACAAATAGGTCGGGGCCATAAACACCAGGCCCGTTTCGCGAACGCCGCGCAAATTCACGAACGCCAGAATCAAAAGAAGCGCCAGGCAAATAGGTAGCGTGAAAGGCTGCAATTTCGGCGCTGCGGATACTAGCGCGCCAACGCCGGTGGAAATGCCGACCGCGACATTCAGAAGATAGTCGATCATTAACGCAGCAGCGGCGAGCAAGCCGACTTTCGCTCCTAGATTGAACCGCGCAACCGTGTACGAACCACCGCCGGTAGGGTAAGCTGCGATCGTTTGGCGGTAGGAGAAGTAGACGATTCCAAGAAGAACCACGATGCTGAGTGAAATCGGGATGACGTACGAAAGACCAAGCAGGCCAACAGGAATGAGGATCGTTAGCGCGGCTTCTGGGCCATAAGCAGCAGAACCCAGCGCGTCTAACCCAAAGATTGGGATTCCTTGCAGCGGGCCCACGCGCTGCTCGCTGTCCTCGTCGGAGGCTAAGGTTCTTCCAAATAAGACATCCAGCAGTGGCATCAATATCAGTGTAGAAATCCTTCCTCTAGATGCGAGACTGAAGTCGATTGGCTCAAATTACCGGCATACTGTTTCTTGCGTTTTGTTTCTCGATAGCGGCACAAGACATAGCGACGGATCGCCCCGCGTTCACCAGCTCCAGCGCGGTGGTCCAGAAATTTGCCTTTCAGATGGAGAACGGCTTTTTAGATACGGGCGGCAATCGGAAAGAGGTACTCGACTTTCCCGAATCCTTGATCCGCTTTGGCGTGGCGGACTCCACTGAGCTGCGTCTCACTGCCCCCGACTACTACCGAAACGCTCTCACGGATGCGGGGCAACACTCAGGATTCGGAGATGTAGCCATAGGAGTAAAGCAACATTTGGGTGTCGCGCCCGGAGGCTTCGACTTTTCGGCCATCGTTACGCTTAGCTTACCGTTAGGCAGCGACGCTCTATCCAGCCATGGATACGATCCCTCGTTCCAGTTTCCGTGGTCTCGAAAGTTGTCTTCGAATTGGACTGTTGCCGGGATGCTTTCGGTATACGTTCCCACGCAGAATCGATCACACACGGTTATCGGAGAGACTACCTTTCTCGTAGACCGCCAACTCACGAAGAAATGGGATGCATTCGCCGAGTACGCCGGCGATTTCCCACAAGCAGGAAGCCCGCGCCACTTGCTTCATTTCGGAACAGCCTACAAAACAACATCGCGGCAGCAGATTGACTTTCGCGTGGGAGAGGGTGTTTCCGCGGTGGCTCCCGGATGCTTTCTTGGATTTGGTTATTCGTTCCTTTTAATCGAAAAGTAGATGTTCCTCTATGTAAAGGCTTGCGGTGTTTTCTGGCAGCGTGTCGAGCGCAATTGTAGTGGCGGTCAATTGTCAAGAGTTTCACATCGAGGCTCTTGAGCAGCAGCGCGAGCTCATTGCTCTTGTCACACTCTGCCACACTGGTTAGCTTCTTAGCACAAACACCAGGGCTGCAATAGTACAGGCGAGAAGTACAAATCCAGAACAGATCGTAAAGGGATGCATTTCGCCGAACTTAGTAAAGCGACGATGTGGCCCCGAGAACTTGGGCGTATCCTTAGGGACCATAGCTGTTTAACGCTAGCAGAATTTCCATAGCTTTCACTGCCATGTCGAGTACTCTGCATTGTTTTCTCCTCCTGCAAAAGTTGTGTTGGTGTTGGATAACACACGCTGGGACCGCAGATTAATTTCAAAGTATAGGAACGATACTGGGCAAAAATACGGAATGCGAAGAGAAGAATAAGAGCTCCTTAACCAGCCAGCCTTTTTTATGATCAGGACGATCCAAAAGTCGCAGCAAGTTTATTCAGAATCGCGGCCGCGCTAGCCATCTCGGGCACGGAAGTTTTGGCGCGGTTAGCACAGGTAGCAAGCTGGCGTAGCCGTTCCAGGATAAGCAAGTGTTCCGCCGCACCCTGAACAAAAGGTTCGACCCCGCGTAGCATGGTAAACGTCATTCCCGCATTGACATCAGGGTGATCAGTACTTGCGGGCAGCTTTGCCAAACTGCTTGCCGAAATGCTTAGAACATGCATGAGTTCAATCGCGGCGGATAGCAGCTGCTTTTTTTCAGGTGCGGCCGCCACAGCGGATTTTGAGTAAGCTTGCACCAGAAGCCGCAAAAGCATCCCATAAACCGCGTTTGCGAGATCCGAGAGCATGGCAGCGGGTTCGGCATTGATGAACACTGTGCCTTCTGGCTCAGGTGGCCGGCGCATGACAGGGTTTTCAGCCGTCCGATAAGCCGGCTCGAAATCCGGGTTTTCAGCTAGTAAGGCGGCGTATTCCCGCTTAACGCTTTGAAAGCGACAGTAATGAGAATCGTCATGGTGTGCGGGTGATCCTTCCCCCTGCTCTACGATCAAGTCAATCGCTCGGCTGCAACCCTGAAGATCGATAATAGTTTCCACGCCGGACATTTGTACTGTATCTGGCCCGATTTGACCACTTTCTGTCCCGACAAAAAGGGTATCAATACCGGTACGCTCGACAAACGCATTCAGGTTGGCGCGGATGGCTTCGTAAAGATGGCTTACGGTCGCGTAATCTTGCGAGCTTGGCATGAGGCCGGGATGGGCTTGTTCTCTCTTGTGTTCTACGGATTCAAATCCTTCACCGTCCAATCGTTTAACTCCAGTAGGCCGTTCCAAGAAAATGAAATGGTCCAACGTTTCGAAGGAGAAACGGGTAAGGCGGAGAACCACCCCGGAGGGAAAGTAGCCAGCCCGGACAGGGAAGTTTGGGCGACTGAAGTGCGGTCGCCCCCCAATTGCAGCCGTCAGGTTGGCGACGATTAACAAATGCCCCATTTCCTCAACGGCAACGCTCATGATCGCCGTACGCCAACTATTCACCGCGCTAGCCTCCTCTGTAGAGAGGCCGGATTCAGTTCCCACCTTCAAGCTAAACGCAGCATAAAGATAGCTACACATCAGCGTATGCTCGATTTCAGAAGCTTCAGCCAGTAAATGAAAAATCTGTTCCCGAGATCCAATTACGATCTCGGGTTCGTTCGGCTCTTCTGCTCTCTGTAAGTGAGTTTCAACTAGGTCATCGAGTGAAGCCTCGGTCAGGTCAGAATCGGTCGGCTTCGCAATGTTCGGCAGAGGTGCTGTCATTGTTTCGTATTAAATGCCCGGATAGATCGGCAATGAGATAGTTATAGCGGGGTGTCTCCACCTGTTGCCCCATAGATTTCCCCTGTCACAAAACGAGCTTCATTCGACGCGAGGAAAACAAACAATGGCGCAAGCTCAACCGGCTGTGCTGCGCGTTCAAATTGGGTGTCTTGGCCGAATGTTTTGACCTTCTCTTCCGGCATGGTTGACGGGATTAACGGCGTCCAAACCGGGCCGGGTGCCACCGCATTTACTCGTACGCCTCGTTTCATTGCCGTTTGTGACAAGCCCTTGGTGAAGTTCGCAATAGCAGCTTTGGTCGGTGAGTACGAAAGCAGGTTGGCGCTGGGCACGAATGCCTGAATCGATGTTGTGTTGATAATCGCGCTTCCTGGTTGCATCAACGGTAAAGCTGCGCGGCAGAGCCAAAACATTGCATAGGCCTTCCGCGTGGGAAGGAAGTATGAACAAATCCAGTGCCGGACGTTCGTCTTGAAGGAGCGGTCGAATTCTTCTGTAGTGAACTCCTCTATGGAGTCATGGGTAGCCTGGTACGCGGCGTTGTTTACAAGGATGTCCAGAACTCCGAGTTCCTTCACGGTGCGCTCAACCATACTCTTGTAGTGCGTTTCTTCGCAAATATCGCCCGGGAGTTTAAGCGCCTTACAACCAGCTTCTTCGATCCATCGCATGGTTTCGGAGGCGTCTTCTTCTTCATCAGAAAGATAGCTAAGGGCGACATTCGCACCCTCACGAGCGAAAGCAATAGCGACAGCTCGTCCAATACCGCTATCTGCTCCTGTAATCAGTGCCGTCCTTCCCTTGAGCCGACCGAGCCCTTTGTAAGAGTACTCCCCATGATCTGCAGGAACATTCAGGTGCTGCTGGAGGCCGGGTCGAGGAGTTGTGGGTTGGTCATAGGGCGGCTTCGGTCCCACAATCCGCGGATCCATTAGGTGGGGGTTCTGTATATCCCGTTCAGTTTGCATATCTACTGAGATGCACGTTAGAAACCAGCGAGGCGCTTACCGCATAGTTTGGCAACGTTACTTTAACATGCTCCGGGATATCTCGGGCGTTTCGTGCGTCTGGCTATGTAGTTGCCGCTAAGCGCGATTAGTGGGGCGTTTCCAGTCCGAATTGTGCCGACACGGCTTTACCCGAGGCCAATACACAACACGCGGGTACGTCCTGCAACAGCAAGGCCGGGAAGTAGACGCCTCAAGGATCACCTACATCAATCGAGTTTGTGGATCCAACGGTTCAGCAGATCTTCTGGATCCGAGTAAATGTCGGAAGCACCCGCTGAATATAAATCTTTCTCCAAGAACCCCCCGCATAAGAGCCCTACCATCGCTGTCCCGTCTTTCTTCGACGCTTCAGCGTCATGTGGACTGTCTCCCACAAACACACACACGGCTGAAGACAGGCTGCCAAGCTTCTGTCGTGCGACCGTCACCACATCGGGATCGGGTTTTGAATTCTTGACGTCGTCACTGCTGACCACCTCGTTCACAAGATCCGCTATGTTCAGAATCCTCATGTAAACTTCAATCTCATCAGCCTTAGCAGATGAGCCGAGCGCCAGTAGCCGACCTTTTTCCCGAAGATTTGTAAACAGCTCTCTCACTTTCGGAAATGGTCGACAAGAGTCGAGGAACTGGTTTTTGAAAAGCTTGGCA
>CAXSIG010000119.1:1620-5601 GCA_964237255.1 uncultured Bryobacteraceae bacterium | reverse complement strand
AACCGAATGCTTCAATTTGTTCAGGATTCAACAGAGTACCAAGTAATTTATCTCCGCCCTTGCCAATTTGAAAGCGTATCTTCTCTACTGGAATTTGCACTCCGAAATGGTTGAATGCATCCCTCCATGCAAACGCATGCTGATCGACAGAATCAAGCAGAGTACCGTCGATATCAAAAATCACAGCTTTAATCACAAGCGATGGCTAAGCAAGTGGAAGCCCACCAATGTAAGATCCGATCACGGATGACAAGCTCATTTTGTTCCGAGCTTGCGTTTAGAAACGACCGGCTTCGGTGCAGAAGAAAGGCCGCGGTTCGGTGCAGAGAAGAGCCGTGAGTTCATTAAATAGTTGAAAGATCCTGCACAATAGGAAAATGCCACCTGACACTAGGCCGTTCGAGGCGGACTCGTCGACCGTGAGGCATGTCGGCCGCTTCATCGCGTTGGGTGCGATTCTGCTTATTGTTTTGCCGCTCGCAGCGTTCGCTGCTTGGACTGCCATCACGCTCTCGTATAGCTACTCACAAGGTGAACGCACTGGTTATGTCCAGAAATTATCGAAGAAGGGATGGCTCTGCAAAACTTGGGAAGGGGAATTGGCAATCGTGAACATACCTGGCAGCACTCCGCAGATTTTCAGTTTTTCCATTCGAGATGAATCGATTGCGAAGCAGGTACTAGCGGGGGCTGGGCAACGAGTTGCGCTTAACTACGACCAGCACCAAGGCGTCCCTACTAGATGCTTCGGCGAAACCGAGTATTTCATTACTGGCGTTCGAGCATTAGGCCGTTAACAACGCGCTCTCTGCAATCATTTGCGAACCCGAAATTGACGAAGCTGGCCCTGTATCCTCGACGATAGTAGTGTCTTGTCTAACGAACGACGTAAATCTACGTAGGTGCTTCCTGCTCAGGTCCAGTTCTTGTTTCCAGCTCGCAAAGAAGATCGTTGCGCAAAGGTCGCGAGAACTACGGAATCGAACATTCTTGTCCGCTGTCCCTCGTACTTCCTGTGTTAGCTTTGAGGCACAATGCCTAGTAACGAAGATGTGTTTAGTCGGCGAAAAGCGCTAGCTTTTGGGGGAACTATAGCTGGTGTCGCAGCTGCCAGTGCAGTGGGAGAAGCCGCAGAGAACCTTGAAGAGCCGCAATTAGCGGATGCTAATACCCCCAGACCAGCAGCCAGCAATGGTCCGGTTGTGCCTGATGCAGTTGGTGCAGCAGGGGAGCTTCATCAAAATGCTGGGGGGAGCCACGGGTCGCTCACGAACAATCAAGGGCCGCCAATCGGTGATGATGAGAATTCGCTCAAAGCTGGACCTCGCGGACCCGTGCTACTGGAGGATTTCCTACTTCGCGAGAAGATCAACCACTTCGATCACGAACGAATCCCGGAGCGGGTGGTGCACGCCCGAGGAGTGGCGGCGCACGGCTACTTTGAATTGACTTCCTCCTTGAGTGCTATCACGAAGGCCGGCATATTCAATCAAGTTGGACAGAGGACGCCGGTTTTTACCCGGTTCTCGACTGTTGCAGGAAACAAGGGTTCCGCGGATACAGCGCGCGATGTGCGCGGATTTGCCGTCAAGTTTTATACGCAAGAAGGAAATTGGGATCTTGTGGGAAACAACATTCCCGTTTTCTTCATTCAAGACGCGATCAAGTTTCCAGATTTAATTCATGCCGCTAAAGAAGAGCCGGATCGCGGGTTCCCACAAGCCCAAACGGCGCATGACAACTTCTGGGATTATGCTTCCCTTACTCCGGAAAGCACGCACATGTTGATGTGGGTCATGTCGGATCGCTCGATTCCCCGGTCTCTCCGCATGATGGAAGGTTTTGGAATCCACACGTTTCGCTTCATCAATCAGGGTGGCAAATCAACATATGTAAAGTTTCACTGGCGGCCGAAGCTTGGCATGCAGTCACTGATTTGGGACGAAGCTTTGAAAATCAATGGGGCCGACCCGGATTATCACCGTCGCGACCTTTGGAATTCAATCGATACCGGCGACTTTCCGGAATGGGAACTGGCCGTTCAGACCTTTACGGAGGATTTTGCGCGCAAGTTCGAGTTCGATGTCTTAGATGCAAGCAAATTAATACCCGAGGAACAAGTTCCCCTGAAAGTTGTTGGCCGAATGGTTCTGGATCGTAATCCGGTTAACTTTTTTGCGGAAACCGAGCAGGTTGCGTTCTGCCCAACCCACGTGGTTCCAGGAATCGATTTCACAAACGATCCCTTGCTGCAAGGTCGTTTGTTTTCCTATTTGGACACCCAGCTGACACGACTAGGCGGACCGAACTTCGCAGAGATTCCGATTAACCGACCGAAGTGCCCGGTGATGAATTTTCAGCGAGACGGACACATGCAGCAGAGTCTGCAGGCGGGACGCGTAAATTACTCTCCCAGTTCGCTGGCGGGCGAAACTCCTCGTCAAGATTCGCGGCGTGGCTATAGCAGCTTCGCGGCGCGCGAAGAAGGCGATACGATGCGGACTCGTGCCGCTTCATTTGCCGATCATTTCAGCCAGGCGCGGCAATTCTTTTATAGCCAGACGGAAACGTAGCAGAATCATATTGTCGCGGCGTTTACGTTCGAGTTGAGCAAGGTAGAGACGGCGGCTGTTCGAGATCGGATGTTAGGACAACTTGCAAACGTTGACACGCGGATTGCTCAACGGGTTGCTAACGGGCTTGGCCACGATGGTCCGATCCAGCCCGTATCGACAACATCGAAGGCACGTACCGATCTGAAAGTTTCGCCGGCTCTAAGCATTCTGGCCAAAGCGAAACCCTCGTTACAAGGACGAGTAGTGGGTTGTTTGATCGCTGACGGTACCGACTCAGCGGCAGTAGCGGCGCTCGCAAACGCCGTGAAGGCAAGCGGCGCAAAAATGAAGATCATCGCGCCCAAAGTAGGCGGCGCTAGAGGATCAGACGGGAAACGAATTGTGGCGGATCTTCAGTTGGCTGGCGGTCCATCCGTTCTTTTCGACGCAGTGTTCCTTGCCGTTTCTACCGAAGGCGCTCAGCAACTAGCAACGCAGCCCGGTGCTGTAGGATTTGTTCAGGACGCTTACTCTCATCTAAAAGTAATCGGACATTTACCCTCAGCTGCAGCACTACTTGAAAAAGCAGGTGTCGCAACGGATCGTGGGATCGTTTCCACCCAGAGCAATAGCCCGAATTCATTCATTGCCGAAGCGGCAAAGGGCCGAGTTTGGGAGCGTGAGCCAAAGCTACGTCCAGTTACGTAGAACTGTTGTTCGCTAATTGCCATTGGCTGAATACTGTTAAAGAGAACTAACCAGACTATCGTTTTCTTCTACCTTTGTTGGAGAAACGTTTTTGATCATCCATGACTTAGCGCGATTCTGTGCTCCTGCTTGGAAATAATGCTAAGAAAGAAGGCGATTAAATCGTCAGCATGATGATCGAAGGTGAAACAGGGACGACTCTGCTGAACACAACGCCGTACTTTGTACATAAGCGAAGGTTGGCAGAACTGTTCTCCCAACTCCGCCATCTCGCGACAAACTAACCCGATTCCATAGTGGCGAGCAAGGTTTTGGGTGGCCACGATAGATCCCGTGTTGTTGTACTAAGGTAGTGGCAACCCAGCGGCCAGTAGGGTTGTGGTTCGCGCAGAGATATTGAGGTCGTCCCAGTGCGCGGCTCGTAATTCGCCGTTATGGTCGCTTTTCGAAAGTGAAGCCAGCCTGCGTCGTAGCGCTCTAAATCATCGCTGACCAGCTCTTCACGTTCGATCCAGCGCTCACAACCTCGGCGGTGCATGACTTGCACAAGTTGCAGTGGAGAGTGTGGGATTTGGCCCACTTCCGTATGGTGCAAATGAAAGCGAACGCCTGCAAAGGCGAGAGACGCTTTTAGGTCTTAATCGAGGCAGTTCTTTAAATCACCCAGGTGATTCTCGAAATAGAGATCATCGGACGGGAGATAACTGATTAGCGGACT
>CAXSIG010000119.1:0-1610 GCA_964237255.1 uncultured Bryobacteraceae bacterium | reverse complement strand
CGGCCTCTAACCCGCGGTTTAATGCGTAGCGAAGCCCCTGGTTCTCCAGCAGACGCCACGCTCGGATCGCGGATCGCCGGCCCGACTTCTCACGAGCGCAGGCATATCGTCGGTGGAGCCATCGTCAATCAGCAATCAGCAAAAGTTCCCATTGTCGAACTATTGGACCCTGTCCCAATAAGCTTTACAGCCACTTTGAATCCAGTAGCCCAGCCGGACAGGCCAAACCTTTTTAGCAGAGATATCTTTAGCCGCCTGGAGACAAGCATCTTTGGCGGATAGTTCATCGGAACAGTCGAGCTTGATGTGTTCACCACTGCCGTCAACGCGGTGCGGCTGTCGAGAATGATATTGCTCTACTTACTGCGACCCGTCGTGACAGCCATTACAGTTTTTCCATTGAACCATTGCCCACGAACACCCAGCCCTAAGCTCAGATCTTTTCAGAATAGTTACCGCGCGGGCACATTCCACCTAGCCTAGTAGGCTGGGGAGCTCTGGTGCAAGTTCTACGCCGAGTTCGTAACCGTCCGGTTGCATTCCGTTTGGAGAAATGTTTGCCGCTATGCAGCCAGGGCAGCTTGCCAGATCGCTGGGATCGTTGCCGTGGGTCCACCTAACTTGCCGATCTTGTACTGTCCTTTCTTGATTTTTTGTGCCGATTCAATTCCGCTGATCACAACGGTCGCTGTTCGGAAGCTCTTCAATCCAAGCATCGGATAGATCCGTTGTTTGATGCGCCGGTGGTCCTGTTCAATCCCGTTGTTCAAGTACTTGTTGCTGCGGACCACCACCCGCGCCGGCAATCCGCCGTTCCCTTTTAGATCGGCCACGGCGCGATGCGATGCCGCATATCCATCCAGCGTGATCTTTGTTGGCATCCGCTGTCCCTTGATGGCTTTGCGAAGAAAGGTCTTGGCTGCGTTTACATCGCGATTCCGGCTTAGGTAGAACTCGACAGTTTTGCCGATTTTATCAACCGCCCGGTATAGATACACCCACGCGCCTTTTACCTTGATATATGTCTCGTCACACCGCCACGAACCACCCACGGCCCGGGCGTAACGGTCCCATCGCTTCTCGAATTCAGGAGTGTAGTACTGGACCCACCGCAGAATCGTCGTGTGCGCCAGACTAATGCCGCGCTCCCGCATCATCGCCACCAGATCGCGATAGCTCAGCTTGAAACTCAAGTACCAACGCACGCATAAAACACGATCTCCTGGTCTAAGTGCCGCCCCTTGAACAGCTCTTCCACCTCTACAAACCCGGCCATCTGTTCATCTTCCCGAACCCATCACCGATTTGCACCAGAGCCCTGCAAAGCACCGTTGCGACGGCAGTGCCGCAACCCGCAGGTAGCGCGGAGGCAGACGCCTCCTGCGCGAACTACGGCTATGGGCTCGAAGCGGATGAAATCACTTTGCAAGCGAAGTCCTTGCCCGGCGCAGCCATTGAGAAGATGATGCCGACGCGGAAGCGCTTGACCAGAAGTACGTGGGTCACTAAACGGCTCTTGCCTTAGCTAAGCCCGCACGGTTGCTCGCGCGATGGTAGGATGCTTCGATGTCGAAGATTATCCGGTACGAATTTATGGGAAGCTGGCTGCT
>CAXSIG010000118.1:1817-10682 GCA_964237255.1 uncultured Bryobacteraceae bacterium | reverse complement strand
ACCGACTGAAGTCGACTATCTGATGGGCGATCCGACAAAGGCACGAAAGGCGTTTGACTTGGCTCCTAAGGTGCACTTCCATGAACTGGTTTCCATGATGGTGGATCATGATTTGGAGCTGGCGCGCCAGGAAAACACTTTGATCAACGCGGGTCATGACATTACCTTGCGTGGCCGTAGCGGCGCTCACCACGGTTAGCGGCGCAGGAAGTTAATTCTCATGGACAAGAACAGCCGCATCTACATCGCTGGGCATCGCGGCTTGGCGGGTTCGGCCATTACCCGGCATTTGGAAGCGGAAGGCTATACAAATCTGATTAAGCGAACCCACGCGGAGTTGGATCTCACCCGGCAAACGGATGTGGATGATTTCTTCACCGCCGAAAAGCCGGAATATGTTTTTTTGGCCGCGGCTAAAGTGGGTGGCATATTCGCGAACAACACACAACGAGGGGACTTTATTCGCGAGAACTTGTTGATGCAGACATTCGCCCTCGATGCCGCGTATCGCAATGGCGCGAAGAAGCTGATCTTTCTCGGATCCAGTTGCATCTACCCGAAGTTGGCCCCCCAGCCCATGCGCGAGGAAGACCTGCTTACCGGCACGCTGGAGCCGACGAACGAACCTTATGCGATCGCGAAAATCGCCGGCTTGAAAATGGGGCAGGCATATCGCAGCCAGTATGGGTTCAACGCGATCACGCTGATGCCGACCAACCTATACGGTCCGGGCGATAACTTCAACCTGGAGAACTCTCACGTGCTGCCGGCCCTACTTCGCAAGCTGCACGAAGCGAAGCTTGCCAATGCACCGGAGGCGATTATGTGGGGCACCGGAAGCCCACTTCGCGAATTTATGCATTCCGACGATCTGGCGAGCGCCGCCGTGTATCTGATGGAACACGATGCGAACGAAGACATCTTCAACGTCGGCACCGGCGAAGAAATTACAATTCGCGACCTGGTTCGATTGATTGCGACCGTAGTGGGCTACCAAGGCAAAATCGTGAACGATTCTTCCAAGCCGGATGGCACGCCACGAAAGCTTCTGGATGTCTCGCGACTTAGCCGGCTTGGCTGGAAGGCGAAAATTCCTTTGGAAGAAGGCATCCGCGATACTTACTCCTGGTATTCACATCTGAACTAGCGAAAACGCGCGATTGACGTGCTTGTTGCTGGACATCTCGTCCCAAATTAGTCCCGTTCGCGAATTCTCCGCCATCAGAACAGTGATACCCTGATCGATTCCTACGACATCCAGGTCATACCAGTTGGCTTTCGGGTGAAACGCGTCGACAAAGCCGTAACGGCCAAAACAGCGGTCACCGTAATGGGCCAGCATATTCTCTAGCACTGCCGCGCACTCGCCCGGCAAGAACGGGAGCGACCCCGCCGAAGCGCACGGCACCAGCGTTCCATCGATGGCTTCCGCGCGATGCGACATTCCCCACGCCTGGTAACCGCGCCGCGAATCGGACGCGGTGACTCCCCACATTCCCTGGTTGAACCACGGATACTTGGGAGCCAGTTCCAGACAAAGTAACCGGTGCGCTTCCGTGGCCAGACGTGAGTTCTCAAAGTAGTCCGCATACCGGTCGCGACGGCCACGAAAGTCAAACCACGCGTGCGAAAACTGGTGCGCGAACAATGGGGCGTCGCTTTCTATGAAGCTAAGGTTATCCACGCTCCGGATCGGCCGCCTCCACGCGTTCCAGCTTTGCGCGGGAATGGCGTGAGTGGGCGACCCAATCGCCAGCAAGTACATGGCAAGCAGTTCGGAGTAGGCGTCCCAACGGTACCGAATGAATCCATGCTCAGGCGTCCATCCATGGCTTAGCGTATTACCGCCGTTCAACATCCAGCGCCAATTTACACGCTCGTAGAGTTGCGCGGCCAGTTCTGGAATAGGGCCGTTTGCAAAGTGCATACCGGCGTGAAGCGCTCCGCATAGCAGCCAAGCCGTATCGATGGAAGAGAATTCACTTTTCCAAACACGCGTTCCGGTTTCCATGTCCAGAAAGTGCGGGAGGAATCCGTTCTTCTGTGGAACAGTCTCCAGAACGAAACGTAACGCCTTCTCAATGCGCGCTTTAGCGTCTGGGGCCGAAATGTGACCTCGCGATTCGGCAACGCATAGGGCGCTCAAACCGAAACCCGTAGCCGCGATGCTCGACACGCGACGAAGGTCCGAGCCCAACATGCGTGCGCGGTCCCGGACTAATCCGGTGACCGGGTTGGATTGTTCGATGAAGTATCGGGTAACCCGGCGCTGGACATCGTCAAGCATCCGTTCTTGCCCCGGTGAGAAGTCGGCCGGCTCACTGGCGACGGAGGGCGATCGCGTAGCGCCTAGCAGCACTGCGCCTCCCAAGGCGGAAGCTCGAAGAAAATTGCGGCGGGTTGACAATTTCGTATCCCGTTAATTATGACGCTTGCGCGTGTAATTCAGTCTCCGAGTTTAACAATTCACGATAATTTTTACTCGCAATCCGCGGTTTACGCTTTGGAGCGCGGCGAGCGGGCTTCTCATGGAGAAGCAGAGCGGTGGATTCGATCATAGGGTCGCGATGAAACCGCTGCTGCATCACGCCGTTGTTCAGCACATTATCGAGCGCCACCAACGACATACCGTGATGATGTGCCATGTAAACCTTCACAATGGTCTCTCTTTCCGCATTGGGGCTGAAATCAGCGGACTCATAGAAGCCGAAGGGGCCTAGCCACCCGCGTTTCGCTTGACTCTGCAGGTTCCGGATTGCGCTCCGTTGAGAAACATCAAGCGCCAGCAATGTGGCGTAAGGCGCGATTACCCAGGAGTGGCTTTGGTCCGGGTTCGCTGCCAGATCGGGAACTCCAAAGGCGTAGTAGCGATGATCGCCACCGTCGACCTTCTCCGCCCCAGCGCACTCAGAAACGCCCCACGGAAGGTTCATGGCGCGTCCGTACTGTTCCTGGCAGTTAACGGCGCCTACCAGGGTCTGGTCCAATAACGTATCCGCGTAACGCCGAAGCCATAAATGCGGCATCAGGTACTCGAACATAGTGCCGCTCCAGGAAAGCAAAACCGGCTTGCCCGACGCTTTCAGCACCCGGCGACCCAGACGCGCCCAGTGCGTGTATGTCACGTCATTCTTGGCAATTGCAATCAAGCTTGCCGTACGGGATTCGCTGGCCAGAAGATCGTACTCATAATTGTCGAACTGCCCGGAGTCCGCGTTCCAACCTGTGTAGAATAGTTTTCTTTTTGGCTTCAGGAGAAAAGCGAAATTTATTTCCTGAATCCACTGCCAAGCTTGTTCGGCAAGCCCCGCCGTTCCCTCTATCTCGAGCAGCCCTTGCCGGAGCGCAATCAGGGCGGCAGCCAAATTGCCGCTATCCACCGTGGAAACGTACCGTGGCGAGAGCGGGGCAAGAGAATCGGTATCGTACCAATTCAAAAAATGTCCGCGAACCCGTTCCATCCGACTCATAGACTCGAACACGCGCTTGATGCTCTCGGTGAACTGTTCGGATGTCACAAACTCGAGATCGAGCGCTGCCAGATGCGAGTTAAGTAGCAGCCCAAGATTCGTGGGCGACACACGCCGCGCCAGAAGCCCGTCTTCTTCACGAACATTATCCGGAGCCAACCAGTTACGCTCCGCTGTCGCATAAGTTTCGAAAAACTTCCAGGTCTTGTTCGCGACATCCAGCAGGAACTTTCGATCCGCCGGTTTCAGCTTATCTTTGCGATCGATAATCGGCGCATTCAACCACAACGCAATCACGGGCGAAGCGAGCCATGCGGTTAGGAACGGAACGGCATAGGGCATACTCGCTGGATTGAAATACATCACCATAGCGGCGAATAACAGAGCTAGCGGTGACGACAACCAGAGCAGGCTTTCAATATGGCTGGGTTTCTTGGCTGCCCCCAGTTCCGCCTGCGCCGCACTTTCCCACTCCAGCAAGTCTCGTCCAGTTACCGTGGTTCGAAAGATGGATCGGCCGATTGCGTCCAGCATGATCAACGCTTGGTGTGGAAGAAAAGTGAGCCGGAGCACCGCATCCAGATGACCCGAAAACCATCCGCTGAGGGTGTCCGCGAGATGGGAACACCAGTTCTCATCTCGCGGCGTGGCGAGAAGCGAAAATAGTGCGCCCGTATAGATGGGCAAGGCGGTGATCAATACTACGACTCCGGTCCAGTATGCGGCCCCACCCGCCAGCCCCGTCCACCCGGCGAGCAACAATACGAACAGGCCGATTTCCAAAAGACTTCGGCGCAAATTATCCACGATCTTCCATAGCGAAATTACGGACAGCGGGTTCGGCGTGAGCTTACCCTGGCAATCGGGAACGCGAGGCAGCAGCCACAGCATAATCTGCCAATCGCCGCGCGTCCATCGGTGTTTTCGCTTGGTCCACGCCTGGTAGTGCGACGGGTAGTCGTCGATCATTTCGATATCGGACACCAGCGCCGCTCGCGCATGCGCCCCTTCGATCAGGTCGTGGCTGAGCAATAAATTATCCGGGAAACGCTGAGTGAGAATCTTTTGGAATACGTCGACATCATAGATTCCCTTCCCCACATAGCTGCCTTCACCGAACAAGTCTTGGTACACGTCGGAGACAGCGGTGGAATACAGGTCATACCCGGTTTGCCCGGAATACAAAAGCGCCAAACGCGATTTGCGCGCCGAATCGATGCTGATTCCGACACGGGGCTGCAGGATCCCGTATCCTTCCACAACGATGTTAGTTCGCGGATCCACCACGGCTTGATTCAGCGGATGGGCGAGCGTACCCGCCAGCCGTTGCGCCGAACCGCGCGGCATCCCCGTATCCGAATCGAGCGTGATCACGAACCGCACCGTCGGTAGGACGGACAGGTCGCCTTCTTTGATCGAAAACGCATCCCTCGCGCCGCGCAGTAGATTATTCAGAGCGATCAGCTTGCCGCGCTTCCTTTCCAGCCCCATCCAAGCCGATTGTTTCGGGTTCCACTCCGGACTGCGATGGAACAGATAAAACGGCTGTGCGTTATCGGTTCCGTACCGTCGGTTAAGCTGACGAATACCCTCGGCACAATCTTCGGCCAGATGCTCCTGCTCGCATGTTTTGCTGGATGAATCGGGCAGATCGGTGAGGAGCGCGAAGCACAGGCGTGGATCTCGATTCGCAAGAAACCGGACTTCCAGATCCCGTAATAGCTTTCGAACAAACTCTTCGGAAAGGAGGAGCGTTGGAACCACCGCCATGGTGACGCAGTCCGCCGGAATGCCGTCGGAGAAGTCGAGTTTCGGCAGAGTCCGGGGTGGGAGGAGATACGTCGCTAAAGCGTTCACGAATCCCACGACGGGTTCGGTAGCAAGAAGAAACACAATCAGCCCGAGGTAGCCAAGATCCGTCCGTAAGAGTGACAACAGCCATCCGGCGAGCGCGAGCGACAAAACTTCGATCGTGATCAGATAGGATGCTGTTGGCCAATGAACAAGGGCTTCGATGAATCGAGCCCGAAAACCGGGACGGTATTGGAGAGCCGCCTTCAGACGCTCCGCACCCCGATCGATCAGATGAAAACCTACATGCCGCTCCCGTTCGGAAGTTGCCGCGCGAGCCAGGTCCAAAGTGGCCTTGGCGACCTCCTC
Source organism: uncultured Bryobacteraceae bacterium (assembly GCA_964237255.1). Lineage (GTDB taxonomy): Bacteria > Acidobacteriota > Terriglobia > Bryobacterales > Bryobacteraceae > JALYXI01. The sequence continues at coordinate 5,052 of CAXSIG010000118.1, read as the reverse complement.
CTCCGTACACTCGGAAAATTTAGCGATTCCTTCCACCACGTGCCGATACCGGTCCCGCGTTGCAAAGTCCATGCGCGCATAAAATCCGGTAGGGTCCTCCCGCAGCACTCGTTCCGTGCGGCTCTGCGACTCGAAAAATTCCTGCCATGGAGCGCTCTGGATCGCGCGAAGTGCCTCGATGAGTCGCGGCTGTCGCTCCGGTGCCGCCTTGGCTAATGCTTCGGCTGCGGCAAGCGTCAACATCGTGTCGAGCGCCCAGAGTTCCCGTATCTCTAGCCCGTGAATATCCTGATAATCTTTAACGAACTCCGCGACCGCTTCGATGGAGAACTCGGAATCGGTCCTATGAATAATCGACACCGCGATCTCAAAAACCCGCGGGTAGCCCAGGAACGGTCCTTCCATAAGAAGCGGATACGATACCTTCTCAAGAGAGCGAAGCGTGCCCTTGAGCTCCACAAAAATCTCACCAAGGAAGAGCCGATTTCCCGACAACCATGCGCCCTCGGGAGCTTGCTCAATCATGGTTTCAGCCTGGAGCACTCGTGGAAGCAAGGGAAGACTGATGCCTTGCCGAAAAGAATGCCGGAGCGCCAGTTGCCGCGCTTCGGATTCAGATTCGCCGATGGAAATGACGGTCGAAGAAGTTTCGGATAAACTCATCTGAAATCCCCTTTCATCCTAACGATATCCTGCGGCCTGTAGTTCGAACATCTCCGCATACCGTCCCCCTTTGCGCATCAACTCGTCATGCGTACCTTGTTCCCCGATGTTGCCGTTTTCGAGCACCACTATGCGATCCGCCATCCGCACGGTCGAAAAACGGTGGGAGATGAGCAATGCCATACGACCCTCCGTCAACTCCGCAAAACGGCAGAACACTTCGTACTCGGACCGGGCGTCCAGCGACGCCGTGGGCTCATCGAGGATCAGCACTTGCGCTTCCCGCATGTAGGCCCGTGCGAGAGCGAACTTCTGCCACTCGCCTCCCGACATATCGACACCACCCTCAAACCGGCGCCCTAACAATTGCCCCATACCGCCGGGAAGCTTTTCGATCACACCGTCGGCCAAGCTTTTCCGGGCCGCTTCCTCCAGTCGGGCTTTATTGTGCAACTCCTCAATTCTTCCAACGCCGATGTTTTCCTTGGCGGACATCTCATAACGCATAAAGTCCTGGAAGATCACACCGACCTCATGCGCCAATTCCTCGGTGCTGTACTCGCGAAGATCATGACCGTCCAGCAGGATTTCGCCTGCGGTGGGGTCATATAAGCGAGCGATGAGCTTAACAAAGGTTGTCTTCCCTTGCCCGTTTTCACCGACTAACCCGATGCGCGTTCCCGGTTCCAAACGAAAATCGAGATCGCGCAGAATCATCCGTTCCTGGCCTGGATAATGGAACGACACCTTTCGAAACTCGTAGCCTTGTCGCATGGGACGCGGGGCCGGCAACGGCCGCTCCGGCGATCGAATCACCGGCTTGGTAGCGAAAAACTCGAGAAGGTCGGTTAAGAATAACGATTGATCCGCAATGCTGGAAAAGGTAGAGAACAGCGCTTGAATGTTCGCACTGGTCCCCGCAATGGCTCCCGCTAAGAATGTCAGCGATCCCACCGATAGCTGACCGGTTAGCGCCCGAAACACCACCAATGTATAAGCGCCGTAATAGCCGCAGGCGCCCAGGAGCGCCAACAGGGCTCCTACTTCGACGCGCCGAGTCACCAACGCGCGATTTTCCAGGTACACGCTATCGGCAATGCCTCGATAACGTTCCGTCAAGTACGGACCAAGCCCGAAAATCTTCAACTCTTTTGCACTTTCCCGGCTGGCTCCAAGCACTCGCAGGTAGTCCAACTCGCGGCGGCGAGGGGTGAGGCTATGCGCAAGCGAGTAACCGAGAAACGCGAAATGGCTTTCCGCCAAAAATGCCGGAACCGTGCAAACAAAAAGAAGCAATAACAGCCAAGGCGAAAAATAGAAAACGCCGGCCGCCAATGAAACTAAGGTGATTGCTTGCTGGACCATACGACCAATGCCGGAAAGCATTCCTAAGCGGTCAGTACTTTGAACGCGGGCCCGTTCTAGCTTGTCCGCAAAAACCGGATCTTCGAACGACGCCAGATCCAGATGCGTCGCGTGCTCCATTACACGGACGCTGATACTCTTGGTGAACTTATCTGCTAAAAGCGCATCGCAAAAATCAATTGCCCGGCCAAATATGTTGCCTAAGCAGGCTAGCGCAAATTCCGCCCCCAACAACCACCAGATCGTGTTCGAAGGCGCAACTTTGTGAGAAACCGTCGCCACAACACGATCTACAATCAGCTTCGACACCCACAACATGCCGACGGGGACAATGGCCGATACTAATCGAAGCACCATGCCGGCAACAGTCAACGCCGGTCCTGCATCCCAAACCATGCGCAGCACGGGAGGCACGTTCCGTAATGCGTTAAAGCGGGTTCGCCAATTCTCTAGGAGAGTAGTTTTACTAGGTTTCTCCTGTATGTCTTGTCCCGCCAAGGTGGCAGATTCAAAGCACTTGGTCTGCCAACAGCGGCCTTAAAATTTGTAGTCGGTCGGCTTGATCCCTTTAGCGCGTAAATACATCTCTGAAGACGCGCGATGATTCGTGCTGTGATCTAAAAGCAGCATCACGCCTTCTAACATGGTCATTTTGCCATCGCCCGTATCGACAGTTTCCTTCAGCTTCGCGTCGTCGACGCTGGCCAGTTGCTCCAGTGCGAAGTTGTAAGCTCTCCCCAGGCCGGCAACTGCTATCGCCTTCGTAATCGGCTTTTTGGGATCCACTGCCGGACCGTTTGAACCCGTCATCTTGCCGAAGAAGAACCCATTCGCATTGGCGATATGAATCATCTGTTCGCCAAAACTCATCTGTTCCGGAGTCAGCTTGAAACCGTACTGGTCGTCAGGCATCTGCTTTGCCACAGCAATCGTAAAATCGCGCGACGTCTCGATGTGCTTTTTTAGAAGCTTCACAGTGGCGTCGTCGAAACCGAAAACCGGTATTGCAGTTACAAGAAAAAGGCTGAGTAAAGTATTTCGCATCACAGTTACTCACCAGTCTAACGCGGTGAGATCGGTCCGAACTGAAACGTAGAGCGCGTTACGTGCCCTTGCGGATCAACAGTAGCCGTGCTGCTAAATCCGAATCGCAGATCGCTCAGTTCCACGGCGGCGCTGCCTTCCGGACCAGGTACGACACGGTAGA
>CAXSIG010000118.1:0-1807 GCA_964237255.1 uncultured Bryobacteraceae bacterium | reverse complement strand
GCCAGAAAGGGCGCGGTGCGCGACGCTGCGTCGATAGCAGGACTGGGTGCAGCTTTAGGAATCTCCTCCGGCGACAACGGATCGAACAAACCCGGCAGCCGGAATGCAAATCGTTGATAGCTGCCCGAAGTTTCCACAATGCCGCGCCAATCGAGAGGATTCATCGATCCAGGGAACGCCGCCACTCGTAAGGGAGGAGCGCCATCGTACTCGCGGGTTTTTAGGGTCTGAACAATATGGGAATGAATCAGCGCGCGACCGCCGTTGTAAAGAGCGACGAAGATCAGCGCGGCAATCGCGAACCCTCGCCCTGGCAGCTTGGTGCGGCGCTCTCCAATTTCCGACCCGACCAGACCGGCAAGCAGTGGCCCAGCCATCGCCGACAACAGTGCTAACCAAATCCAAAAATCGATGACTGGCGTCCAGTCCCAATCGAACCAGTCTGCCCGAAATGGCAAGAGAAGACGGACGCCGTAAATATTCGTCAGGTCTTCTAGCAGGTGAGAAACGATGCCGCAGAGCGCAACCAGGCACACCCGAACAAAGTTGAGACTGGGCCGGAACCAACAAAATGCGCCGGCAAGAAGCAAAGCGAGAATGGGGGCACCCAAAATCGAGTGCGTCAGGTTTCTATGCCAATGCAGGTAATTTGCGGAACCGCCGATCAGCGAAACAATATCGGCATCGGGCAGGTTCGCGGAGATGATAAGGAGGGGAGTGGCAAGCGGCGTGAACCGGTTTAGTCCGGCCCGGCTGAGGCACACGCCGGTTAACGTGTGCGTAAGGTTGTCCACGATGCATTATCAATCGCGCATCGCGGAAGGTCACTAAGGCTGGAGAGGCCGCCCGCGGGGGAACAGGCGCCTCTCCTGCTGTGCGAGTAGCTAGGCCACCTTCCTTTCGCCGCGGCATATTTCGCCGAGCGGCGGATGAAGTGCTTTGCGTCTGCGTTTCGGATCGGGCATGATCAGCAGATTTGAAACCACCGGCCGCGCCTTAACAATCGATCCCCCGAAGTACTCGTCCAGCGGACATAGAGCGAACGGCTCCAGTTCCCGAAACGTCCTTCCCAGCTTTTGTTGAATTCTGTATACGGTATGAAAAAAGTTTCCGCGGTCAATTTCCAACCGACGGCAGCACAGGCGCCAATTGGCCCCAAGCAGAAAATGAAAGCGAAAAATGCGGTATTCGTGATCGTCTAAAGCTCTTTTACTTACCAGGCAAAAGTCGGCGATAAAGTCTTCGTCTTTTCTTGCCCATACGCGTTTCCCATCTTTACCGGAACAGTTTTCGAGCGTCACGCGGCTGATGTACTTCTCTTTCGATAAACACATGCGAAAGCGGTTGTAGCAAGCGCGGAAAATATTCCGGAGAACGCAATTGCAAGGGCTCTTCTGCCCTTTGAGCGGGGTTGTGCGCAATCCTTCACCTCGGCAAAGCACACACGATTGTTTGGCAACGGCGATCGTTTCGGATCGTGTCCATTCCATAGCTGTCGATTCCTCCCGGCCGGCGTTTTCGGATTCCCCGGCCGACCTTATAACTGATGCCGACTATACGGCGTGTCGCGCGGGTTCGGGAACGGATCCGGTCGGGTGAAATAACAGAAAGAGGCTTGGCGAAGTTGACTGGGCTTTCGCAACCCCACGTACACAACGTTTTGAAAGGTGTCAGGTGTTTCTCCACCCATTCGGCAGACTTAGTCGCAGCCCATCTCGGAATCGCGATTTCCGATCTTGTTGAACCCGTACCGTCGCCACGGGACTTCCGCGCATTTGCCGGTGCGCTAAGTAACACCGCCCGTCAC
>CAXSIG010000117.1:3495-10711 GCA_964237255.1 uncultured Bryobacteraceae bacterium | reverse complement strand
AACACCCACTAAGTGTTCGGCCAAATCTTCCGCGCGATGAACACGAGGCTTGCCGACCGCGCCGCCGCCAAAATCCCGCCCTCCGCCGACCAATTCCCCTACGTCAACGGCGGCCTCTTCTCCGGCGCAACCGACGCCCCGCGCTTCACCCGCATGGCCCGCAGCTTCCTCCTGCAAGCCGGCGACTTACGCTGGTGCGAAATCAACCCCGACATTTTCGGCTCCATGATCCAGGCCGTCGCCGACGATGAAGAACGCGGCGCGCTCGGCATGCACTACACCAGCGTCCCCAACATCCTCAAGGTCCTGAATCCCCTCTTCCTCGACGACCTCCGCACAGAGCTGGCCGCCGCGGGCGACAACGGGCGCACCCTGCTCAACCTTCGCAAACGCATCTCGAAAATCCGCGTCTTCGACCCAGCCTGCGGCTCCGGCAACTTCCTCGTCATCGCTTACAAACACATGCGCGAGATCGAGGCGGAAATCAATCGCCGCCGCGGCGAGCCGATCCTGCGTAGCGAAATCCCGCTTACGAACTTCCGAGGCATCGAACTCCGCGACTTTCCCGCCGAGATCGCGCGCCTAGCTCTCGTCATCGCTCAATACCAAAACGACGCGCTTTATCGCGGAGAACTGGTTGCCCGCGCGGAGTTCCTGCCGCTCGATAAGGAAAATTGGATCACTCGCGGTAATGCCCTCCGCCTCGACTGGCTTAGCATCTGTCCATCTACCGGGATTGGCGTAAAGCTGACCGCCGATGATTTGTTTTCCACGCCGCTTGATCAACCTGAAATGGATTTCGAGAACGCTGGCGGCGAGACCTATATTTGCGGCAATCCCCCTTATGTGGGATCAACCTGGCAGTCTGAAGAACAGAAGTCGGATCTGGCACAAATCTTTAATTGTTTTACTGGAAGTTGGAAGTCGCTGGACTACGTGGCCGCATGGTTCATGAAGGCTGCTAAATACGGCACAGAGACCAAGTCCGTTGCGGCATTTGTGTCGACGAATTCAATTTGCCAAGGACAGCAGGTTGCTATTCTTTGGCCCTTGATTTACACCACAGGACACGAAGTTGCTTTCGCGCACACAAGCTTCAAATGGGCAAATCTGGCGAGTCACAACGCCGGTGTGTCAGTAAGTATCGTCGGCATCTCCAATCATCCTGGGCGAGTCCGCCGTCTGTTCTCGATTTCCGCTGACGGAGGCGTGCTCATGAAGGAGGTAGGAAATATCAACGCCTATCTCGTGCCCGCTCCAAACATCATTGTAGAAAAAGCGAGTAAGCCGCTAAATGGTTTAAATGAAATGTTCTTCGGCAACAAGCCGGTAGACGGTGGGGCGCTGCTGCTGAGAAAGGACGAAGTTGCTAGTCTTAACTTACCTGAAGGGCCCAATCACAGCTTCGTTCGTCGCATATTTGGCTCCGAGGAGTTCATCAACGGGATTGAGCGCTATTGTATTTGGGTAACTGATGATGACCTAGACATTGCCCTAGAGTACTCGGAAATCGTCAAGCGATTTGACCGAGTACGTTCGTCGCGACTGTCCAGCACTAAGGCAGCAACGACGGATGCCGCTTGTCACCCGCACAGATTTGCTGAAATACGGCAATCAGGGAAAGAAACAATCATCGTCGTTCCTTCTATCTCTTCTGAAAACCGCGATTATCTCCCGGTGGGAATTTTAGAGAACGGTACGATTACCCCAACAAGAATTTTGGTTTCTTTAACGCCCCCCTCTGGAACATGGCGCTGATCGCCTCACGCTTGCACTGGATTTGGATCGCTACTGTCTGCGGTCGTATGCGAACCTATTTTTCCTACTCCAACACCCTCGGCTGGAACACCTTCCCCGTCCCCCCACTCACCGACCAAAACAAATTTGACCTCACCAGCCGCGCTGAAAACATCCTCCTCGCCCGCGAAGCCCATTTCCCCGCCACCATCGCCGACCTCTACGACCCCGACCACATGCCCGAAAATCTGCGCCGCGCTCACGAAGAGAATGACAACGTCCTCGAACGCATCTACATCGGCCGCTGCTTCCGCAATGACACCGAACGCCTCGAAAAACTGTTCGAGCTTTACACCAAAATGACCGCCGTTCCACCTAACGCCCAACCGGGAACCCGCAAGAAAAGGAAAACAGTGGCATGACGGCGAACAACATCCCTTCGGTCTCCATCGCCACCGCCCGCACCGGCAAATCGAGCAAGGCCAATATTCTCGGCATGCGCCCCATGCAGGAACGCGCCTATGCGCGCCGCGGCGAACAATACCTGCTCATCAAGTCGCCACCCGCCTCAGGCAAGTCGCGCGCCCTCATGTTCATCGCGCTCGATAAACTCCACAAGCAGGGCATCAGGCAGGCCATCATCGCCGTCACCGAACGGTCCATCGGCGGCAGCTTCGCCGATGAGCCTCTCACCACCCACGGCTTCTTCGCGGATTTCACCGTCGCCCCGCAATGGAATCTCTGCAATGCCCCCGGTGTTGATGAACCCCGCGTCGCGCAGTCCAAAGTCAAAGCCATAGCCCAGTTCCTCCAGAGCACGGACCGCATCCTCGTTTGCACCCACGCCACCTTCCGCTTCGCCGTCGAAGAACTGGGCGTCGTGGCTTTCGATAACCGTCTCATCGCCATTGATGAGTTCCACCACGTCAGCAGCAACCCCGATAACCGCCTCGGCTCCCAGCTCTCCCAGTTCCTCGCCCGCGACAAAACCCACATCGTCGCCATGACCGGCTCTTACTTCCGTGGCGACGCCGATTCCGTCCTCTCCCCCCAGGAGGAAACCCGCTTCGAACCTGTTGTCTACACGTATTACGAACAGCTCAACGGTTACGAATACCTGAAGTCGCTCGAGATCGGCTATTACCTCTACAGCGGCCGCTATCTCGACGCCATCATGAAGGTGCTCGATCCTTCTCTGAAGACCATCGTCCACATCCCCAACGTCAACTCCCGCGAAAGCGTGAAGGACAAGCACAAGGAAGTCGACGAAATCATGAATGCCCTGGGCGAGTGGCAGGGCGTTGACCCGGCCACGGGCTTTCATCTCATCGCCGACCAAACAAACCCCGCCCGCATCCTCAAAGTCGCCGACCTTGTTGACGATAGCGATGCCGGCAAACGCTCCAAAGTGCTCGCCGCACTCCGCGACCCTGCGAACCGCAACAACCGCGACCACGTCGATATCATCATCGCGCTTGGCATGGCCAAGGAAGGTTTCGATTGGATCTGGTGCGAGCACGCCCTCACAGTCGGATACCGCAGCAGCCTCACCGAAATCGTGCAGATCATCGGCCGTGCCACCCGCGATGCACCCGGCAAGGAACGCACCCGCTTCACCAACCTGATTGCCGAGCCGGATGCCTCCAGCACCGCGGTTGCCGACGCCATCAACGACACGCTGAAAGCCATCGCCGCCAGCCTCTTGATGGAGCAGGTCCTCGCCCCGCGCTTCGAGTTCACCCCGAAGAACACCGGCCCCAAAGAAGGCTTCGACTATGGCCTCGAAGGTTATAAAGAAGGTTCTAAGAATGTCGGCACAAACGAGGAAACGGGCCAGTTCCATCTCCAAATTGCGGGCTTAGCCGTGCCGGCCAGCCCGGAAGCCAGCCGCATCTGCCGGGAAGACTTAACCGAAGTCATCACCGCTTTCGTGCAGGACAAAACCGCGCTCGAGCGCGGCCTCTTCGACCGCGACGCAACCATCCCACAGGAGCTTACGCAACTCCGCATGGGCAAGATCGTGCGCGACCGCTACCCCGATCTCAGCGACACGGATCAGGAAGCCATCCGCCAACACGCCATTGCGGCCCTCAACATAACGCAGCAATCGAGACAGCGCGCGCCCGATCCAGACTCTGGCGTCTCATCCAATCTAGGCCTTCTCCAAGGCGTGCGCCGATTCGCCATGGACGTTCGCGACCTCGATATCGACCTCATCGACAGCATCAACCCCTTCGATGTCGCCTATGCCGTGCTCGCCAAGTCGATGAACGAAGAAACGCTTCGCCAGGTGCAGGCCAGCATCAACTCAAAGAAGGTCAGCATTCCAATCGAAGAAGCCCGCGCCCTTGCCGTCCGCGCCCTGCAGTTCAAGAAAGAACGCGGCCGCGTTCCGGACATTAACTCCCCAGACACTTGGGAAAAGACAATGGCCGAAGGCGTCGCCGCGCTCAAGCGCCACTTGGATAAACAACCATGACTGAATTCTCCGATGACGAGCTGCTTGCCGAACTCGGCGTCACCCGCGAACCAGCAAAAACCAGCGGACGCACCCCGCGACAGGAACGCATCATCGCTGGCTTCGAGGACATTCAACGCTTCGTCGAAACCAACCATCGCACCCCACGCCACGGCGAAGACCTCGACATCTTCGAACGCCTCTATGCCATTCGCCTCGACCAACTCCGCGCGATACCAGAAGCAAGAGAACTGTTAGCCGGACTGGACACCCAAGGCCTTCTCACCAACCCTCCGGAAACAGCAACTGCCATCGATGACGAAGCCCTCCTAGCGGAACTGGGCGCCGCCGAAGCTCATGGCGTCAACGTCCTCAAACACGTCAGCTCCCGCGAAGAGCGCCGCGCCGCAGAAGAAGTAGCCAACCGCACCACCTGCCCCGACTTCGACCGCTTCCAGCCCCTCTTTCAACAAGCTGAAAGCGACCTCGAATTGGGCCTACGCCAAGCCCGCCCATTTGGCAAAGATGCCAGCGTCCTCCAGGGTGACTTCTTTATCCTAGGGGGCCAAATCGTGTACGTAGCCGAAGTAGGCGACACCATCAAAGCCCCGAATGGCGAAACCGATGCCCGTCTCCGCCTTATCTATTCGAACGGCACGGAAAGCAATCTCCTGCGCCGCTCCCTCCAGCGCGCGCTCTACAAAGACGAAGCCGGCCGCCGCCTGGAAACCACAACCCCCACCCTCTTCACCGACGAATGGGATGAAGACGACGTTGCCACGGGCACCATCTACGTCCTGCGCAGCCTCTCCAACCACCCGTACGTTGCCGCCCACCGCGAACTAATCCATAAGATCGGCGTAACCCGCGGAAAAGTAGAAACCCGCATTGCCAACGCAGTCAATGACGCCACTTACCTGCTAGCCGAAGTCGAAGTAGTGGCCAGCTACGTCCTCTCCCAAGTCAACCGCACTAGGCTCGAAAACCTCTTCCACCGCATCTTCTCGCCAGCCCAACTCGATCTCACCATCGAAGATCGATTCGGGCACACTGTCCGCCCCCGCGAATGGTTCCTTGTACCGCTCCACGTAATCGACGAAGCGGTGGGACGCATCCTCAACGGCACGATCGCGGAAGTTGTTTACGATCCAAAGACCGCCCGCTTAGCAGCCAAGTAGCCGATTTTGCCGAGGATCAATTAGTTGAGCAGAGATGTGATGTAACGACGTGGGAAAACTCGGTGCCTACAGCCCCTGGAAAGCGCTGCGCTTGCCAAATTCTCCATTTGATACCCTTAACGGTTTGTTGCCGAATGATACGGCAGATGGAACAACTTGGCCCACGCTCGGAGAGCTGACTGCTGGTAGGTTGCGATGGAATCGCCTTCAAACCAGTACATGTTGCTGATACCGACGAGAATTGTCGGATGATCTATCAACGATGCGAGGACCGGGTAAGTAATCAGTTGCTCGTAGCAGATGAGCGGCGCGACGCGCTGACCATCAATTTCGACCGTACCCGGCGCGTTGAGGTGAATTGGAACGCTATTTGGGTCGAGCGGGTTCCACATGCCGATCGGGACCGGTACACGCTGGTAAAAGATTGAGATCTTGTCTCCTAGGATCAGGAACGTGTTTTCGAACGGCTGGCAATGAGAGTTGCTCGAAATCAACCGCGCTTGAGAACGGAGTGTTTGGCCGTTCATTCTGAGCGTCTGAATAGCGGCATCGAAGTCATCAGACTGGATCAGTTCTGCTGCATGAGGATCAGAGTTGGTCAACGGCACGCCGGCCCCAAGCACCACGATCTGGTTTTTGGTGCGGCAATCGACAAGTGTTCGGTGCCACAACTCCGCCGAAGTCAGAGTCCAGCGAGGAACAACGAATTCCGGAAAGATGATGACTCGGGCCGATGAGGCTGTAACATGCTGCTGGATTGATTCGGCTGCGTCATACTCCGCAACGGGTTCTGAAACATTGCCGAAATGAGTGTTGACCGCTTCCCAATTTGATGGCCGCCGCGCTTTCTCTGGCTCGCGAACCTGTGCTGCTATCCCTACCGCAATTTCCACTCCGAGTACAAGAGCAATCGCGGATCGTGCGTGACGCGAAGCGTTCAACAGGGCAAGAACTAAGCCGGGAAGAAGAGCTGTGGCTGCGATCCCGAACCAAGCTGTGTTCGGGAATAAGAAGCCCGCACCGACAAGCGGGGAAAGAAAGCCGATCAAGCCAAGTGGCGGAAATGTGATGGCGGCTTCTGCCAAGAGCACCCGCCAGACATAGTGCAGGCGATTGCCGTTGGTCCACGCCAGCATCCACGGTACGGAGAGCAGGACGGTGGCAAGCAGCCAGATTGCCACGACCACTGGTGAATGATGAAGGTAGCGCCATAGTCCGGGCATCATGGGCCACAAGCCTGCAGCGTAGTACCCCAAGGTGCTGACCGCCGCTGCGACGCGGTTCCCTGCGCTTAGGAACACAATAGGCATCGCGGCAGCAGCGACAAGACCGAACGGCGTACCGGTCGAGACGACTAAACCGATGGCGACCGCGCAAGAGAAGCGGAGACCCTCGCTCAGGCGCGAGGTCATAGGGTCAAGAAAGGACGCAAGTATCGCCGTATCCCTTTCCTTTCAATGGGCCCGAAGTACCGACTGTCAAAACTGCGCTCGTTGTAGGACGATGCCACCCAAACGGACTCGGGCGCGACCGTGTAGCGGCCGGACGGCCACGGGTACATCGGCCTGTTCTTCGTATCGGCAACTTTGGGTGCCGTGTTCGGAATTGCAATTCCGTTGACGGCTATGCCGTGACTGGAAACATCCACAACGTCGCCTGGAGTAGCGACCACTGGTTTCATTAGCGGAGCAGCGCCGTCCGGGCAGTTTCCCGAACCTCGATAACCGCGCGCTGCGGCGAATGAGGCGAACGGTTCAACCGGGCAGAACTCAGCAAGCTTCGCCTTCTGGTCCGACGTGACAATGTAAAGCCCTACGGGCAGCGATGGCGACGTATTGACGCG
>CAXSIG010000117.1:0-3485 GCA_964237255.1 uncultured Bryobacteraceae bacterium | reverse complement strand
CAGTTGTTTTCATGGCGAATCGGTTCAGCTTCTTGCGGCGCAGGTCCGGCTGGAGCTGTTTCTCTTTCCATCCGCAATGCGGAGATTACATGGCAAACCTTGACGTGGACTTCATGCACGGTGCGCGTTGTACCGTCCGCCGGCGTGAATTTGCGCTGTTGAAGGCTGCCCTCTACGTGAATGTTCTCGCCCTGCTCGTAAGTGAGCGCCACGTCAGCAACCTCGTTGTAGAACACAAGACTATGCCAGTTCGTGTGGGATTGCGCCTTGCCGTCGCTTCCCGTGAAGCGGTAGGTCTCACCCAAGCGAACATTCGCCACCTTCGTGCCGGAGGGTAAGAATCTCAACTCAGGTTTCGCGGCGAGATATCCCGCGAGTTCGATTCGGTTTTTCTGCATGACGATCTCCTTAGCGCCTCAGTTCCTCAACAAAGCCACGTTCCAGTTCGCTGGCACACTCCTCGTCATTGATGAGCTCTGGTGCGTCAATTTCAATCCGGACGATATGCTCGTGTGGCTCGACTGGGGGTGGAATTGCCGAACGTCGTGCCAACTCGGGGTCCGCGAAGTAAAGCATCTGCATCCCTAAGATTGGATAGTGTCCGGAAACGAAGATCAGCATGTCGCCTGGCTCGGTGATGATTTCCGCTGCACCCTCGCCTGCTTTCTTCGGAGGCTTTAAGCGCGAGATTTCATCCGGCGTCATCAGAGCCCGCTCGACGTGATCAACACTCGCATTCATGTGCGACATCATAGGCGAGAACCGAGAACCAGAAAAATTGAAGCTCGCCTTCTGCACCGTTGTCGTGCCGGTCATCTTCGAGAGCAGTTCAGCGGTTTCGACCTGGTTCGGAGCGAAAGCAATGCGAACATGGCAGTTCGAGACGATGCTCTCGTTCTGCCCGTAGGCATCTACGATTTGCCGAATGTCCTGCGTGATCAGATAGGCTTTCATGCCATACCCGGCCATGTATGACAAGGCGTCCGCGAACACCTCCATACGGTTTAAGCTGGGGAACTCGTCAATTAGGAACAGCAACCGATGCTTGTTGCGTTTCTGTTCAGAACCGTCGAAAGCCATGCGCTCCGTCAGGCGATTCACCACCATAGTGAACATCAGCCGAATTAAGCGGCGGAGCCGAATTTTGTCGGATGGCGGGACGACCAGGTAAAGCGAGACCGGCTTATCGAAATTCACCAAGTCATCAATCGTGAAATCGCTTCCGCTGGTGTTTCGCGCCACAAGCGGGTCGCTGTACAGCGCCAGCGCGGTTTTCGCGGTGGACAACACACCGGAAAGTTCTTTGCTCTCTTTATCGAGCATTTCTTGCGCTTTTTCTGAAACAACTGGATGAGTGGCCGCCCGCAGGCCGGTCGAGGTCTTCCATCCGTGGGAGTAGGCCGGGTCGTGCGGAAAGCTGATCATTTCGTTCAGCGTTTCCCGGAATTCCACTCCGGGTCGGGTGAAAAGACCCGACAAATCGGCTAAGCAAGCCTTGCGCTCCTCCGTTGCCGCGCTATAGCAGGCATGCAAAATCATGCCGGTGGTCAATGAAACAGCGCTGTCTTCCCAATGCCGCTCCATTGGACTGTCCTCGCCGCTACGGATGATCATGTCGGCAATGTTCTGCGCATCGGACACATCGCGCGGAGTGAAAAGGCGAATCTCAGCCAATGGATTGAACCGGGAAGATGTTGTTTGCTCGACGGGCGAAAACTTGAAGCAGACATGACCCCTGCTGGTACGAAAGCCTGCCGTCTTGGCCCAGTTTTCTCCCTTGATGTCATAAATAACCGCGCTTTCTTCCCATGCCAGTAGAGTTGGAATCACAAGTCCCACTCCCTTGCCGGAGCGCGTCGGCGCAAAAGCAAGCACGTGCTCAGGACCGTTGTGCCGAAGGTAGCGAAGCCGCCTTTCGGAATCGCTAAACCAACCGCCGACGTAAACGCCTCCCATTGCACGAGTGAGTCCCGTAGCGTGGATGTCATCCGATGTTGCCCAGCGTGCTGATCCGTGCAAGTCTTCGGCATTTTCGGAAAGCTGCCGCGCTCGCCTATTAGCCGCGAAGAAGAAGGCAACCAGCGACAAAACGGAGCCGCCCAGCACGATCATTTCCCCTTCGAACAACGGCTTCCGAATGCGGTCATCGCGGCTCGTGCAATTTCGGAAACCCCAAATACACCAGGCAAATGGCTGGTAAACGGGCGTGCGGCCAATGCGAACGATTGCGGCTCCCAATCCCGGCTGGTACCTGAACCGTGACGCGATGTACTGCGTAGCCAACCAATTGAAGCCGACCAGGAGAAGGATGCCGAATCCAGTTGCGCGCCAGTTGTATCCGAATGGAAAGCCACCAGGGTCGCGAGGCGTCCTGTATGCGTTGGAGCGGCTGATCATCTCGCCAATTCTTTGCTGCGCGAGCGTTCGCGCCACTCTTTCACAGAGGCCCGATCATTTGCATAACTGATCGCGGAGTTGTCACCGACGTGCGGCGTGGGTTCCAAAAGTTGCTTGAGGTGCGCGACCGTGGTTTGCGGGGAAAGCTTCTGGACCACATGCAGATCCGTCTCGCCTATGATCGGACCTCGATACTGCCCGCTCTGAGTTTGAGCGGTAAAAGCTCGGGCTGTGTTGCCGAGCACAGCCGCTGTCAAGTTCCGGGCCGCAGCAAAAGAAGAGTTCAAGTCTTCCCGCAAGTCTTGCTTCGGAGCGGCTGCGGCCGTTCTGCTACTTGCTCCGGACGAATCAGTAAGACCGACGGGAGAGTGACGATCCGATCCGGTTTGTTTGTCATGCAGAGATACGGTGCCAGTCTTACTTTCCAGTCGCGAGACAAACCGAGAGCTCTCTCTGGGTTCCGCTTCGCGGTTATCTGCCGATCGAGCGGCAATATCGTTCGCAGGTGCCGTATCACGATCGTTCTCAAGGGTTTCGATCTCATCTCGCATACGGTCTGGTTCCGGCCGATCCGCAGCTTCCAGTGCCTCGGCTTTTGAGATCTCACGTTCCAAGTTCAAAATGAAGTCAGAAGCGGCCGACGCATCGTGCGCTGCTCGAAAGATTTCGTTCTTGTCGTTCTTTAGGACCTTAATCCACGAGCCAACGTAAGCCGCATGGTTGGCGGGATTGTGCGGGATTCCTACTTCGGCAGCAATGAAGACGCTCGCAAATTCGGCGCGTAATTCTTCCTTCGCGTAGTTCAAGTCTCCGAATCGATAAGAGTCGGTGAGAGTTGGCCGGTTGAGCCGTGATGGATGACCGGTCCAGTGAATGTTATGCCGATGTCGGCATAAGATTCATAATGCCGACTCCAGGATTATGCCGGTTGTCTTCCGGGATCGCCTATCAGCTTTAAATAAACGTGATCACGTGATCGGCATAATCTTACCCGCTGAGTTGCAAGGGTGCCGAGGGTTCAATCGTTGCTTCTTCACAACCAAGAGAAGGAGCATTGCCTATGAACATCATCAATCCGCTCGGGACAT
>CAXSIG010000116.1:9085-10777 GCA_964237255.1 uncultured Bryobacteraceae bacterium | reverse complement strand
CCCTAAAACAGCGCGGAGCATATTCGAGCACGCCTTGCTCAAAGGCCTGGTGTGGAATGAAGCGTTCACTCCCACCTGAACGCCCATGCGTTTCCAGCAGCGAGACTGTCACAGCCTCTACTATGCCGTTGCGATAAAAATGAGAGTACCCATTGCTCAAGGCATCGGGCCTGGACGGGATGTGATGCTGCAGAAAGCCATCGAACGTAAGTGTTCCCTGATAACCAGAAAAGTTCCAAGCCAGATGTCCGTTCAGCGTACCGGAAAGCGTCCTAACATCGAGTTGTATTTGACCTGAGAACGCGCTGAGCGGCACCATATGCAGGACGAGTCGCGGCCTTGCAGCGAGAGAAATCTGCCCACGATTGTTCGCAATGTCAACGATACGATCAAGCCGGAAGCCGTTAATCTCCTCAGTGAGCGCCGCTGAATGGAGAAACGCTGTTCGCAATTGGCCTACGTCTAAGGGAAACTTCCCCGCTGATGTGCGCGCATAAAACTTGTCATGGCCACGAAATATCACGCCGTGCGGGCCATTCCAGCTTTTCTCGATACGGGCAATCATAAGTTTTCCAACCGCGCATGGCACCGCCCGGAAAGAAGCGTTGATACGAGGACTCACCCCGTCTCTCAAAAGGTTTTCGAGCCGTTGCTTTTCAGCATCAAAGTCGGGCAAAGCCGCCCCCACAATATCTGTGATAACTCCCTGGTCTTCCTCGACACCATAGACGATATCCCCGCCTTCGGTGTTGGCGAAAGACGATACATCAGCCAAGAACTCGCGCTTATCTTCGTCCCGTGTACCTGGAAGATTACGCTTATACTCGATGGCTTTGCCTTCTTCGACACCCGCCGTTTTTAATGCGAGAACGTCTGCCTCAACAATTTCGTCAAAGAGCTTGGGAATCATAAATAATTAGTTGGCGTGGCCGAAGCAGTGAGAACTAGCCAATCGGGAAAGAGGTGATCGGGCATCAAATCGCCACCTTTTCGTACTCGCGCAGGGAAGCAGTATCGCTACGCCGGTCGTAAAGCTGTGTGGTGCGGGTGTCGGGGCGATTCGCCATGCGGCGGGCTTCAGCAAGCGAGCCGTCGCTCTTCAGGTAATCGGTGATGCCGGTGGCACGTAGGGAGTGATTGCCGATTTTGGTTTGAATACCCGCCTGCCGCGCGCCGCTCGATGACGAGATAGGCATCGGGCTGCGTCAGACGCGACGGGGTGCCGGTCTTGCGGCCCGTAGTGCGCCAGAGAGGCCCGTCATTGTCGTCGGCAAAGCCGGATGCTGCTATATATTCGTCCATGTAGGTTTCGAGCTTATGGTGACAGGGGGCGTCATAGAGTTTGCCGCGCTTTTCGTGCAGGCGCATCCATCCGCGCCGTCCCTGGCTGAAATCATCCTTCAACTCATCTTCAGTACCGCGCCAACGCGCGCAAATGTGTAAATCATCGTGGCGATAAGCGCCCGATCGCGCAGGCCGGTTAAGGTGCCAGTTTCAATCTTCTCGATGAGCGCGCGGGCTTCCTCGCGGTCGAGCACGGCCGTCTTGCCTTTCATCTGCGAATAGCGTGGGCCGCGCACCGCATGCGCCGGATTAATTTCCATCGCATGCCCCACCACGAGCCAGTCAAACAGCATGCGCAGGCCTGCGAGATGCTGCTTGACCGATGGCGCGGAGAGTTGCCCTTGCAGC
>CAXSIG010000116.1:6178-9075 GCA_964237255.1 uncultured Bryobacteraceae bacterium | reverse complement strand
GACATGGTGCGGCTTTACCGTAGCTAGGCCTGTCAGTCCCCGGCCCTCGCACCACTCGTCAAAGCGGCACGCAGCCTTGTAATAAGCGCGGCGCGTATTTTTGTTGCGGATGTTCGCGGTGAAAAACCCAAACAAGCGCTCGGCCGTCTTTTCATCGGGTAGGAAAAGCGCCGGGAGCTTCGGTGCGAGGCCTGCGAGCAGGCGAGGTTCTTTGACGGGGACGACTGCGACCGCCTGCATCTGTGTCATAGCCAGTCTGCAGATAAATCACGATATCCGCTCACCATGCCTATACTTCCGTGATTGCCAGGATCGCCGAAATTCCCGGCATTCCCGTGGTCACCGTAATTGCCAAAGTTTGTTGATGAGTAGGGGTTTGACGCGTTATACATCAGTCGATTGCTTTTTACGATTTCCCCCAGATACTGGCCGGACATATCGATGAAAATTTCTCGATCCGCCCGGTAGTGACCAATATTCGCGCCGGTAGGCGCATGCAACTGCTCTCCGACAAGATTGGCAATGTGCTCGCCCTGGCTATTGAACAGGAATGTCATAAGAAACCTCGATATCTATGATAATGTCCTTTATCATAGGGTCGAACAGAGCGGCAGAGAAATGTTCCAGCCGTCAGACGAACTCGTTCATCCCATCAAGCTAAAACCTGAGTGGCGAACCGCTTACCAGAAGAGGCGTTATCTGGAGCATGCGACGAATGAAGAGTTGGAGCAACGCCAAAAAGACCTCGTGCACAATGTCTACGCGTTCGACGAGCTTGGCCGAATGACCATTACAGGTCGTGAAGAAGTGTGGGATCGACTTCTTGCTCATGTACTTGCAGAAGCTGAGATGCGGGGTATGAAAATCGCTCAGAGTATAAAGCTTCCGGACTATTTGAAGCAAAAGAGGGCCGCAGAAATCTGGTCTTCACACCTGAAACCCACCAAACCGTTCCTGGTTAAATACGGCAAGCGGGTGCACCTAGAGCCAATGATATACAGTGGTGCCTTTCGACTGTCGCCAGCAAGCAAATATCGAAATTCACTCAATCCAGCCATTCGAGATACCGAGCTTGAGTTTATCGAAGAAATGTATGATTCGACCATAGAAGCACCAGAAAACGCCGATTACAGCATCCCCCAAGAGCGATGGCAACCACTCCCCGTAATTGGGACTGTGAAGTGGCACCTTGTTTCCGAATCCGATTACTTCACAGCATGCTTTTCGAACACGTATGCCTATAGGCTGTTTGAAGATTATGAGGCTGATTCCTGCCTCGTCATACGGGAGCCTGAGCGATTAATAGAGAAATTACAAGAGAGCTTCTCTCAAATGTTTCCTGGTTGGCAATTTTCACGCGACAATGTGTCCTACCGCGACCCGTTCCATCCAACGTTGGACGACAGCATTGTCTACGCGAAGCATTTTCGTTATGCCTACCAAAGGGAATTCAGGTTGGCATGGCAGCCTCCAGTTAAGATTCCGGTTCTTGAGTATCTCGATCTAAGCTTGGGTTCCTTAGCAGATTTCTGCGATTTGCTAACTTTATAACGCCTGCATTCAACACAGATGGAAAGTAGGCCAGACATAACGTCCTTTATGTTGTAGTACACGCACGGCCATCTTATGTTTCCATGCCAAAGCAGCCGAAGATGCAGTGATAACCTGCTACAGAGGCAATAAGCCGCCGTGAGTCAAAAGCGGTGAAACAGAATTGCCCGTTCTGTTCCAACTTTGGGACTCCACTCTCGACAACTTGAGACATTGTTGTAGAGAGGGCCTGGCATTAGGCACGGTTGGCTGCATTCTTAAACGCGATTTGAAGGTAGAGCCTAGTAAGCAAATAACTACCTAGAAAACCGGAAACCGAAAAGTAGATCATGAGCCCGCATGCAAACGAAGTTTGCGACGAGCCGCCAAGTGTTTGAGCGATGAAGCCCGCTGCACCTAGCAACTTGGTCTGAACTTTTTGCAATTCTACTAACGAAACGCCAACAATGATTTTCGTGAGCCAGTCCGAAATCTCTTCGAGATTTGTGTTAACACCTGGAGCAGCGGGTTGCTGTCCGCTGCCACCGCCATTCCCCGGAGCAGCGGGTTGCGTGACAGGAGGTTCTCCGCCGTTACCCTTCGGAGGCGGTGGAGTATTTGAGGACGGCGTAACAATAACTCCTGAATGCGCAAGAAATCGCGGGATACCAAAGAGAAATCCCAGAAGCATCCCGACTAAAGCGCAGGCAGCAGACCACATGCACGCCGCCGCCCAGTACCTTGGCTGCCAAGCTATAGCTAATAAAGCTCCGATACCTAATGCCCAAGCCAGTGCGCTGCCTACAGTTTGGGCGTCTTGCTCAGTGTCGTTCTTTGCTGTTCCAACCAAGGTGTTGAGAATTCCACCTTTTGGCTTCTCTTGCGCGGGCATTGGCTTCTCTTGCGTGGGCATTGTTCTCTTCCTCTCAGACTGAGCGTATTCAGGAAGCTAACTATTATACATGGCGATGATTGCTCTCGGTTTCACCAATCCCGCGCATACAAATGAACCAGTTGTTGCGGAAGGGTGCAAAAACCGCCGTACGTGTCTAACCCAGGGTGCTTTGCGCCACTGGCCGGAAGGAACGCGGTTTCATATACAATGCTCCCATTTATGGCACAAAAAGAAGACCCTCCGCAGCAAGCCGAACTTGCTCCCCAAGGCGGTGGAGGATTCCACATCAACGGTCGGCACGGTGGAATCGGCGGAGATGTCGTTGGAGGAAATATTGGGAGCATCGGCGACATCCATCAAATCCTCACCCTTGTTGTGTCATCCGGCATAGCGGCTGGTGCATACAATTTGCTGAAGTCATGGGTCGATGCGAGAAATGGACGAAGACTTAAGCTGAAAATCGGAGACATTG
>CAXSIG010000116.1:2800-6168 GCA_964237255.1 uncultured Bryobacteraceae bacterium | reverse complement strand
GACATTGAAGTCGAGGCGACACAGATGCCAGAAGAAAACGTGCTGCGTCTGCTTGAGCTACTTCAGGCCAATGCCGACCAGAGGAAGATACGAGACCTGTTGCTTCAAGCCTCCTCGACAAAAATAACCTCATTAGGTGCCGCACGTTTCATAACGGCAACAAAAGAGTTGAGAGGGCCGCCAATGCTTGTGACGCCGGTTCCGGCGTAGTGTCGGTAAAAGCACGTTCGACAAAACAAGGAGCGGTCATGAACGCGCCGCAAGCCAACTTCCGATAATCCGACGTTATGTTCAGAAGTTAAGCAGCCGAACCCGATGTTCGCACTCCTACCATCAAGCCGTCATCGTGACAATTATCGAACGAAAGTTCGAAAACCTTTTGGACGGGAAGGCGAGTGACCAAAGTTCGAAGTAGTCTAAGTTGCACAAAGTAAAGCAATTCCTAGACTCTGGACACCCGACTTCTTGGTTCCCCAGGCTATACTCCCGGTCGAGAGACCCACACTGGCTCTCACGGAATCACATGCCACAAGACCGCACAGAATCGCAACGCGCCTCCTCCCGCGCCAACGGAGCAAAATCTCACGGTCCCATCACCGTCATGGGCCGCGACATCGCCTCGAAAAACGCAATAAAACACGGCCTGCTCGCCACCACCCTCCTCATCCCCGGCGAGAATCGCGAAGCCCTCGAAGCCCTCTCCGCCAACTTCTACATCTGCTTCCGCCCGGAGAGCGACCTCGAAGATCTCTACGTCCAGCGCATGGTCGAAGCCGATTGGAAACTGAAGCGCGTCCGCACGTACGAACAGGCCGCCCTCGCCCGCGAAATCGCAGCCCAAGGCCCCGAAGTCCCCATCACCATTGATGACGATTCCCTCCTCTATCCCATGGCCCGCAACGCCGCCGCCTTCGAGGAACTCCACGGCCGCAAACGCAGCCCCATCCAAACCTCCTTCATGCGCTACCAGCGCGACTTCAACCAAGCCCGCGACGCCTTCTTCAAGCTCCGCGAAAACGCCCAGAAATGGCGCATCCCGTCCAACGAACCAACGTTTACTGGATTCGAACCCGGCGATCTCGTTGAAAACACAGAACCCGATCCCCAGCCCTCAAATCCAGACGCAGGCATCCACGCAGTCGACCCGCCCGTCCAAGCCGCCCCCAAACCGGAACCCCCGCTAGAACTCCAACCCGCCGCTGCCATCCGCAAAGCCGACCCCCAACGTTGCCGACGCCCCACCAATCGCCCCAGGCGAGTGAGTACGCAGAAGCCGTTTACCATCGGTGTTCATCTGCGTTCATCTGTGGCTAATGGACTTCATTGACCGCAGGATGCCGCTCCTGTTCGCACGCGGCGCGCCTTTGATTGTTACCATAGTCGACACCCGTAACCGGATCGACCTCGTCCGTCCGATTCCGTTCGAAATTAGGAGCATCATGAACCACTTCAAGAGACAACTCAGGACGATCGGCTTGACGGCGCTGGTCCTAACGGTGACAAGCGCGGCGCAATCGGATGATGCGGCCCTGGTCGCCAAAGCCAAAGGGATCCACGACCGTGTCCTGAAGCTAGACACGCACAACGATATTGATCCGACTAACTTTACGGCGGATTGCAATTACACCATGCGCCTGACCACGCAGGTCAATCTTCCGAAGATGGTGGAAGGCGACATGGATGTCACCTTCATGATCGTTTACGTGGGCCAGGGCGCGCTTACGCCGGAAGGTTTTGAAGGCGCGTATCGCCAAGCAGTCGCGAAGTTCGATGCGATTCATCGCTTGACAGAGAAAATTGCGCCCGACAGCATCGGTCTGGCGTTAACTCCCGCCGACGTTCTCGCGATGCATAAGAAAAATCTGCGGATCGCCGTAATTGGCGTTGAGAACGGCTATCCCAGCGGGAACCAGATTCAGCGTGTAAAAGAATTTTACGACCGGGGCGCGCGCTATATGTCGTTGGCGCACAACGGCAATAGCCAGCTTGCTGATTCCAATACGGGGGAAGCTCAGGGCTATCTCTATAACAACGGACTTTCGCCGCTCGGGCGCGAAGTGATCGCGGAGATGAATCGACTGGGGATGATGGTCGACCTCTCTCACCCTTCGAAGGGCGCAAATATGGAAGCCATGCGGATTTCCAAAGCTCCGGTGATTGCGTCGCACTCCGGCGTGCGCGCCATTGCTGATGTCAGCCGGAACATGGACGATGAGCAGTTGTTGGCGCTCAAGAAAAACGGCGGTGTCATTCAGGTGGTGGGCTTCGCGTCGTACGTGAAGACGGACTCGAAGGAGCGCACGGCCGCAGTTGCGAAATTGCGTGAGGAGTTCGGCGTTCCGTCACCGTTCGGCGGACGTGGCGGTGGACGCGGCGCAGGGCCTGGCGAAGCCGTCGCAGGTGCCGCCAGAGCTTGTCCGGTCGAGACGGCGGGAACAACAGCCCCGCAAAACCGCAGGGCAGCAGGTGCAGCCGGCAGAATGCGATTCGATCCCGGTCTCGACGCCCTTCCTGCCGACCGGCGCGCGCGATACGACCAAAAACTTGCCGAGCTCGATGCAAAATACCCGCCTGCGGCGCGAGCGAATGTGAAAGACTTCGTGAACCATATCGACTATGCCGTGAAGCTGATCGGAATCGATCACGTCGGCATCTCGTCGGACTTCGACGGAGGCGGTGGAATCGATGGCTGGAACAGCGCGGCGGAGGCGTTCAACGTCACACTGGAACTGGTGCGACGCGGCTACACGGAAGAGCAGATCGGTAAGATGTGGAGCGGTAATCTGCTTCGTGTTTGGGGCGAAGTGGAGAAAGTCTCTCAAGGCTTACGTAAAGCAAAGAACTAGCTTCGCAAGGGGTGATACGCCGGGACGGTCCTACACCAGGACTACGTTTAACCGCATGCTAACCTGAACGTTTCCCCCCGAAAACATGATTCGAGCTGTAAAAGGGATGAGAGATCTTTTGCCTCCGCAAACCGCGGTGTGGAACAGTGTGGAAAGCGTTGCGCGAGAGGTGTTTCGCACTTACAACTATCACGAAATTCGCACGCCCATTCTGGAAGAAACGCAGCTGTTTGCGCGTGGGGTGGGCGCCGAAACCGATATCGTCACCAAGGAGATGTACACCTTCCAGGATCGCAATGAAGAGAGCCTGACTTTGCGTCCGGAAAACACGGCGTCGGTGATCCGCGCCTATATCGAGCACCGGCTCGATCAGCGTCCCGGTGTGCAGAAGCTGTACTACATCGGTCCGATGTTCCGCCGCGAGCGGCCTCAAAAAGGCCGGTATCGTCAGTTTTTCCAGATCGGCGCGGAAGCCATTGGTAGCGATTCGCCGTTCGTCGACGCTGAGGTGATCGAAATGGT
>CAXSIG010000116.1:0-2790 GCA_964237255.1 uncultured Bryobacteraceae bacterium | reverse complement strand
AGTCTTCGCAAAGGCTTGCGGCAACATCCTTCAACTCATGCTTTAACTTTTCTACGAACTGATGATTAACTCGGTGGGCGACGCGAACTGCCGCCCTCAGTTCATAGAAAAGTTAAAGCATGAGTTGAAGGATGTTGCCGCAAGCCTTTGCGAAGACTGCCAGCGCCGGGCAGTGACAAACCCCTTGCGAGTGTTGGATTGCAAAGTCCCGCAAGACCAACCCATCATCGACAAACTGCCATCTATCCAGGATTCCCTTTGCGAGCCGTGCCGCGACCATTTCGATAAAGTAAAGCAAACGCTGGACCAGCGCGGAATTCGCTACAGGGTGAATCCGCGCATGGTTCGCGGTCTCGATTACTACATGCGAACCACCTTCGAAGTTGTACACGGGAACTTGGGCGCGCAGAATTCGGTACTCGGGGGCGGCCGGTATGACGGCTTGGCCGAAGAACTGGGAAGCAAGGTGCCATCTCCGGGAATCGGCTTCTCGATCGGTGAAGATCGGCTGGTGATGACCGTCGAGGAATCGCAGCCGGATCAACACCGGACGGATCTCGATCTATTCGCTATTCCGATGGGAGATCTGGCGCTACAACATGTCGGTCAGGTCGCTCGAAACCTTCGGCGGCAAGGTGTATCGGTCGAAGTAATGGACTCCGGAAAAGTGAAACGCGGCATGGAGTTGGCGAATAAGTTAGGGGCGCGATTCACAGTAATCGTCGGTGAAAATGAGTTACAAGCGAGTAAGTACGCGCTCAAGAATATGGGTACGGGAGAACAAACGCAAGTGACGGAGGAACAGATGGCGGCGTTAGTAGGGAGCCGGACTTGAAACTCGACTTACTCGGTGACCTGACTCGAACGCACGATTGCGGAGCACTGCGATCGTCCGATACCGGCAAGCGCGTCATTCTCATGGGTTGGGTTCATCGCCGCCGCGATTTGGGCGGAGTGATTTTTATTCATCTGCGCGACCGCGAAGGCGTCACCCAGCTTGTGTTCCGGCTCGGCTCGGAAACCCACGCCAAGGCCGAGGAACTGCGGCCGGAATATGTGATCGCAGTGGAAGGCACGGTGGAATTGCGGTCCGCGGATACCATTAATCCGGCGCTTCCCACCGGTGAAGTGGAGGTGGTAGCGGAGCGAGTTTGGATCCTAAACGATTCCAAAGTCCCGCCGTTTCCCATGGAAGACGAGGTCAATGTCTCCGAGGAAGCGCGTCTGAAGTACCGTTTCGTCGACCTGCGCCGTCCCCGCATGCAGCGCAACATTATCCTGCGCTCGAAGATTGCCTTCGCAATCCGTGAAGTAATGGTGTCGCAAGGCTTTCTTGAGATCGAAACGCCGTTCATGACGCGTTCCACTCCCGAAGGCGCACGCGACTATCTGGTCCCGGCGCGTGTGCAACCGGGGAACTTCTACGCGCTTCCGCAATCCCCGCAGATTTTCAAGCAGCTCTTGATGGTCAGCGGCTTCGACAAGTATTTTCAAATCGTCCGCTGCTTCCGCGACGAAGACCTGCGTGCCGACCGGCAACCGGAGTTTACCCAACTCGACGTCGAGATGTCTTTCCCGCGGCAGGACACCATCTTCGCGATGATCGAGCCGCTGATGAAGAAGGTCACGGAGATTGCCGGCTTCTCTGTTACGACGCCGTTCCCCCGCCTGACTTACGCGGAAGCCATGCGCCAGTATGGTAGCGATAAGCCCGACCGCCGAGTGCCGCCCATGCATTCGATTGAGGACCTGATTCCCGACTTAAGCGCGCCCGGCCTGCCGACGCTCGCGATTCATATACCGGCTGTGGGCCCCATCAGCCGCAAAGAGCGGGACGATCTAAAAGCTTTCGGCCAAGAGCGGGGTCTACGAGTCTTCGACGATCCGAAGCGCTTGGAACGCGATTTTCCGGAGATCATGCCCCAAATCCGCGCGCGTTGCGGATTCAAAGAAGATGACTTGTTGATCCTCGCGTCCTGGGGCGGCGAACCGAAAGGACACCGTCCGGAAGAGACGGTTTACCAGGCATGCGGACAACTTCGGACGATGCTTGCCCAGAAATACAACGACCGTCACAAGCTTCTGGATTCCAAGCACTTCGAGTATCTCTGGGTGACCGATTTCCCGATGTTCGAGTGGAATGACGAAGACGAGCGTTGGGTGGCCGCGCACCACCCCTTCACGAGTGTCGTCGATGAAGATCTCGACAAGCTGGAAAGCAATCCGGCCCGATGTCGCGCAAAGAGCTATGACTTGGTTTTAAACGGCGTTGAATTGGGTTCCGGATCCATCCGGATCCATCAGCGGGATATTCAGCAGAAGGTTTTCTCCGCACTGGGTTTTACCCCGGAAGACGCATATAGTCGGTTCGGCTTTTTGCTTGACGCGCTGCAATACGGCGCTCCGCCGCATGGTGGTGTCGCACTCGGGCTGGACCGCATGGTGATGCTGTTATGCGAAGAGAACTCCATCCGCGATGTAATTCCCTTCCCCAAAACGGCAAAGGGTACGGATCTGATGTGCGAAGCTCCCTCACCGGTACCGGACAAGTTACTACGAGACTTAGGTTTGACCCTACGAAAATTGGAAAGGAATTAAGACGAAGCGATGGCTAGAAAGAAGATTACGGTAATCGGCGGGGGTAATGTCGGCGCAACCTGCGCTCTCCGCATCGCCGATAGAGAACTCGCGGATGTGGTTTTGGTCGACATCATGGAGGGCGTTCCTCAGGGCAAGGCGCTCGACATTCTGCAATCCATCCCCGTGCTGTCATTCCTGCCCGGCGTGATG
>CAXSIG010000115.1:6048-10817 GCA_964237255.1 uncultured Bryobacteraceae bacterium | reverse complement strand
CGAAGGACTCCGCGACATAGGATGCGCGGTGACCTCCGTTCCCGTATATCAATGGGATTTGCCGGAAGACACCGCACCGTTGCGTGAAGCCGTTCACCGGCTAGCTTCGAACGATTTCGATATCGCTCTCTTTACCACCTCGATTCAAATCCCGCACCTTTTGCAGGTGGCCCGGGAAGAAGGTCTTGAGGAACGGGTGCGCGGAACACTGGCGCAAATAAAAATCGGTTCGATCGGGCCCACCACGTCCGAAGCTTTGAGGGAAGAAAATATTCCGGTGACGATGGAGCCTTCGCATCCGAAAATGGGGATCTTGGTCGCGGAGTGCACAAATGCCTAAGAGTCCGGATGGCGGCTTCGCTCAATACACCGGCATTGCATTTCTTCTACCTGTCTCCGCGTTGGTGGGATGGGGAGTTGGCTACGGTCTGGATAAGCTGTTCCACACCACTTTCCTGCAATATGTGTTTTTGGGATTAGGCATTGTGGCGGGAATGATCGAAGCAGTTCGCGAATCTCAACAGGAGTGATCGGCCGGCTTCATTTCTTCCTGGTGTTGTTAGCGGGTCTGGGTACTATCGCGTTCGGCGCTTTTCGCGGATGGCCTGCGGCTGCGGGTTTTGCGATTGGATCTTTGGCTTCGTATTGGAATTTCCGGCGTCTCCATGCGTTCGTTAATCTGCTGGGAACGTCGGCATCTACAGGACTCCCCGGCGCGATTGCGTGGATGCTGTTCCGTTTCGTCGTGCTGGTGATTGGCGCGTTTGTTATCCTAAAGTTTACGAAAATCAGCCTTATTGCGGCTTCCGCGGGACTCTTTCTGTCGGTCGGCGCGGTAGTCCTGGAGGCGGTTTTCGAAACGACATATGGAAGAGAATGACATCTGGCTCACCCGCTTCTTTAACGAGCACCTGGCCGGACTAGGTAGCAGCATACTCGGGCTGTTTCACGTCCAAATCAAAGATCCTAGCCACCCGTGGGCAAATTTCATCGTCATGCAGTTGCTAGTTGCACTGGTGATCGTTATATTATTTGCGTTCTTGCGATCGAGGCTGTCGGTTGATCGTCCTTCAACGATTCAGCATCTCTTCGAGGAGATGTACACGTTCCTTCGCGGTACGGCCGAGGACAACATGGGGCACAATGGCCCGGATTACCTTCCGCTTTTTGGGACGCTATTCATTTTTATTCTGGTGTGCAATCTAATCGGCACGATTCCGGGATTGGAATCGCCGACTCAGGTACCCTACGTTCCCGCAGGTTGCGCCCTAATTGTATTCCTGTATTACAACTTGATGGGCATCCGTTCGAATGGTGTGGGCAAATACGCCGCACACTTTGCCGGCCCTAGCATTTGGCTTGCGCCGTTGATGATCCCGATTGAAATCATTAGCCACTTGGCGCGGCCGCTTTCGCTCACCATCCGCCTTTTCGCCAATATGTTCGCGGGCGAGAAGGTCACGATGGTGTTCCTCGGTCTAACGTATCTAATTGCACCCGCGGTATTTATGGGGCTGCACGTATTCGTCGGATTTCTCCAGGCTTACATCTTTGCGCTTTTAACCATGGTTTACGTGGGTAGCGCAGTGGCGCACGACGAGGCCCACTAACCGGTTTTCATTCTGCATCATGCCGTCTCCCGTGTGAGGCCGCGAGCCCCCGCTCAAAGGCAACCACCTCCGGAAGTCGATTCTCATAAATAAGGAGCAACACACAAAATGAATTGGAAGTTAACGTTTTTCGTACTGGCGCTGATGCTTTGCGCCATGCCGATGTTTGCGCAAGGCACTACCGCTAACGGTGGTGCAGGCACCACCAACTGGGTTGCCATTGCATCTGGGTTCTCAATGGCAATTGCATCCGCCGGCTGCGGTTTAGGCATGGGACGGGCGATTGGAAGCGCTACGGAGGGAATGGCAAGGAATCCTGGAGCTGCCGCTGCAATCCGTGGCGCTTTAATTCTCGGTCTGGTTCTGATTGAGTCTCTTGCGCTTTACGTAATCGTCATTATCTTCGTCAAAGTAGTCTAAACAAAAAGGTTAGAAGGACAAACGCCGGGTGTGTCGAACCGACACACTCGGCGTAAAATTTGTTACAAAGCCTTGACGCGATCTATGAAATTCGGTAGAGTGAAAGGGTTGTCGCAAGCGCAGTAACCCGGCAAAACCTGCCGAGAATCCAAACAAGGATACTGGATGGCTTTTTTTAGACTTCCGATTGCACGCTTTGTCGCCGTTTCGTTCTTAGTTCCGCAACTTGTATTAGCCGGTCAGCAATCTTCCTTCCAAACTTCTCCCTCTTCTTCTCTCCCCTCAGATAGTGATGTAAACGGAGACGACGTTACATCAATCCCGGACGAATCTTATCTAGAGGCTGTTTCTAAAGCCGATACGAAGGCTTCTAAGCCGTTCCAGCCTACTGCTTCCGATCTTTTGATCCAGCAGGCAGAGCAAAAGTTTCGAGAAGCGCGGGGTTTGTATCAACGCCAGGATACAGAACGCGCCCGCGCTGGCTTCGATATCGCGATCGACTTAATGCTTCAGGCGTCGGACAATCCGTCCGATAGAACTCTATATGAGTCGCGGCTTGAACGGCTGGTGGACGAGATTCATCGCCTCGATTTAGCCGGTCTCGGTTCCGCCGCCCCGTCCTCCGATCAGCCCCAGTTCGAAAAAGCCCCTCTCGAAGATCTGCTTCAGATGACCTTTCCGGTCGATCCCAAGCTCAAGTCCAAGGTGCAGACCGAAATTTCATCTACTACCTCGCAGCTTCCGTTGGTGATGAATGACGCGGTATTGGGCTACATCAACTATTTCTCCGGACGAGGACACCGCACCATCGTGGCAGGATTGGAACGCGCCGGTAAGTATCGCCCGATGATTTCTCGCGTACTCGCCGAAGAAGGAGTTCCACAGGAATTAATTCACCTGGCGCAAGCCGAGTCCGGCTTCATGCCGCGCGCGCTTTCGAACATGGCGGCTGCCGGCATGTGGCAATTTGTGAAATTTCGCGGTCAGCAATATGGGCTGAATCAGACCGCCTACACCGATGAGCGTCTCGATCCTGAGAAGGCGACTCGCGCCGCAGCGCGCCATTTACACGATCTCTACAATCAGTTTGGCGATTGGTATTTAGCAATTGCGGCCTATAACTGCGGGCCGGGTAATGTCTCGAAAGCCGTGGAGCGCACGGGTTATGCCGATTTTTGGGAACTCCGCGCGCGCCGTGCGATCCCGAATGAAACCACCAACTACGTACCGATCATTCTTGCCATGACGATCATGACCAAGAATGCAGCGGAATACGGGCTGACCGATGTGGTTCCGGAAACGCCGCTTGAATATGATTCGGTCGATATCACCGCCCCGACTCATCTGGCACTGGTCGGAGATCTCACCGACACTCCCGTTTCTCAACTCACCGCACTAAATCCCGCGCTTCTGAAGAACATCGCGCCGAGCGGTTATTCCGTCCGTGTTCCGAAGGGGACGGGATCGATGCTTTCCGCTTCCCTGGATCGCGTACCGGTAGCACAACGCACCGCGTGGCGGATGCATCGCGTGGAAGCCGGAGATACCCTGGCCACCATCGCGAAGCGTTACAACCTGTCTCCGAACCGGATCATGGAAGCGAATACT
This sequence comes from uncultured Bryobacteraceae bacterium, assembly GCA_964237255.1. Lineage (GTDB taxonomy): Bacteria > Acidobacteriota > Terriglobia > Bryobacterales > Bryobacteraceae > JALYXI01. The sequence continues at coordinate 7,179 of CAXSIG010000115.1, read as the reverse complement.
CTGGTTGCTTCACAGCCGGAAGCCGGTGATCGCCTTCTGATTCCCGCTTCCTTCAGTGGTCCCGCCGCCAGCAACATCCCACATGTCACATTTGGCCGAGCAACGCACACGAAGACCGCTCGGCGCACCACGCGTCATCACAAATCTGCCGCTATGATTGCTCGTCGATAGTCGTTCTCCTCCTTGGTCACTTTGCGGGGTCCTTCGGGATCCCGCTTTTTTTTTGCGAACGATTCAAAACCCGCTTACGTCTTTGTAGATTACCGACAGCTGTCGGTAATCTACACCTATGTCGAAGGCAACCGACCTCGTCCAGGGAACGCTGGACCTTCTCATTCTCAAGACCATCTCGCTTGAGCCTAATCACGGTTGGGCAATAGCGAAACGCATCCACCAGGTATCCCAGGAAGCTCTTCAGGTTCAACAGGGGTCGCTCTATCCCGCTTTGCATAGGTTAGAGCAACAAGCTTGGATAAAAGCGGAGTGGCGCGTCGCCGAAACCGGACGTATGGCGAAGTTTTACTCGCTCACCCCGGCGGGCCGCAAGCAACTAGCAAAGGAACTGGCCAGTTGGACCCGGCTGGCAACCGCCATCAATCTGGTAGTGCAGGAGGTTTGAAATGCGCGCGTTGGATAAACTGCGTCTGCGCTGCCGCTCGCTGTTCAACAGACATCACGTAGAAGCGGAACTGGATGCGGAGCTTCGCTTTCATATCGATCGACTAGCTGAAGAGGGAATCGCGAAGGGAATGTCCGTGATAGATGCCGAGCGTTTTGCTCGCCGCGAGATGGGGAGTGTTGCACGGTTCCAAGAGGAGTGTCGAGATATGAGACGAACAAGTGGACTCGAAAACCTGTGGAGGGATGTTCGGTACGCCGCGCGCGTACTGCAGCGCAGTCCAGGCTTTACTGCCGTAGCGGTGGTCACCCTCGCGCTAGGCATCGGAGCGAACACCGCGATCTTCAGTGTTGTGAAGGCCATATTGCTGGAGCCGCTGGCATACCGCGATCCCGACCGGATTGTTGCCATCCAGACGCTGTGGACCAAAACGGGTCGCGCGGGGAACGTATCCGGTGGAGACTACGTCGATTTAATTGCCGATCCTTCGCCCTTCGTCGCGGCAACACGCT
>CAXSIG010000115.1:5385-6038 GCA_964237255.1 uncultured Bryobacteraceae bacterium | reverse complement strand
CCGCCTATGGAGTCGATGCCGGCTTTACCAACGTATTCCAACTCCAGCCCGTGGCAGGCCGCCTGATTGCGGCGGACGATTTCAAGACGAAAGCCAATGTGGCGTTGGTGAGCGAAGGCTTCGCCGCTCGACACTTCGGTGATGCGCTCCGCGCCGTGGGCCAGATCCTGCATTGGGAGCATCGCGCAATCGCGATTGTTGGAGTACTGCCATCCGGATTCCACTTTCCATTGAGAGCGGAAGTCTGGTTTCCCCAGCCATGGGAAAGTGCGGAACGGACATCCGGAAATTACCGTGCGGTCGGCCTGCTGAAGCCGGGTGTCACGTCGGATGCTGCGCGCGTCTACCTGACAACGGTGGGGGCTCGCCTGCAACAGGCATTCCCGGGAACGCATAAGGACAAGTCATTCACCGCAACGCCATTGAAAGAATTGTTTGTCGAGCGCAGCCGAACGACACTCTGGCTGCTTATGGGTTCGGTTGGTTTGGTGCTCCTGGTCGCGTGTGTCAATGTCGCAAACCTGCTTCTGGCCCGCGCGACTGCACGATCTCGCGAGATGGCGTTACGCACAGCGCTAGGGGCCAGCCAATCGCGCTTGGTGAGCCAGCTACTGGTGGAGAGTTCCCTTTTGGGCGTGGCCGGCGGCGTCATA
>CAXSIG010000115.1:0-5375 GCA_964237255.1 uncultured Bryobacteraceae bacterium | reverse complement strand
GCGGCGCTGGTTCAACTGGCGCCTTCCAATCTTCCACGACTGGATGAAATTCACGTTGACACCATATCGTTGTTCTTCAACTTGGCAGCGTCGCTTACCGCCACAGTCTTGTTCGGTCTCTTGCCCGCATTGCGTTCGGCACGTGTGGACTTGCATGACGCGTTGAAGCAGGGTGGGGCGCGCGGCGTGTTTGGCGGCGGCCGTAGCGAATGGATACGTGGTGCGCTCGTGTCTTCCGAAGTGGCTCTTGCACTTGTGTTGACCCTTGGCGCGGGCTTGCTCTTCCGCAGCTTTCTGGCACTAAATGCAGTGGACCTGGGTTATCACACGGAAGGTCGTTTGGTGCTCACCGCTAGCATTCCCGCGAAAACTGAAGCACAACATCTGCAGGCCGGCGCGACCTTCGAACGCATCTTCACCGCCTTGCGCGAACTGCCGGGTGTTGGCGGGGTTGCGGGTGTAATGGGACTTCCGAGTGGGCCTTACGGCTCAGACGGGCTCTATGCGGTAGAGGGCCTACATAATTTCAGCAGCGGTCAACTGGATAAACTCCCGCATGCGGGTTTCCGTCTTACCAGTCCCGGATACTTCGCTGTGATGGGCGTCCCCCTGATCGCCGGACGCGACTTTACTGAACGTGATCTATACGACGCGGAGCCGGTTGCCATTGTCAGTAAGACGCTGGCGCGTCAAGTGTCCGAAGACCGTAGTCCTGTGGGCCGTCGCATTAAGTGCGGTCTGGACCGGGACGTCTGGATGAAAGTCGTGGGAGTTGCGGGAGACATGCGCAACGACAATCCCGCCGCACTGCCGGCTCCTGAACTTTATATGGCGTATCGCCAACATCCATATCACGCAAACGACTTGCATATTGTCGTGCGTGCGCAAGGCGACATCTCCGCTGCGGCTCGCAAGAAAATTGCACAGATCGATTCCGCCATCCCTCTGAAGATCGCTACGCTGGAACAGTTCCACAGTGACGCCATAGCTCTACCGCGGTTTCGCACACTGCTCTTGATCGTCTTCGCGAGTCTTTCCGCTTCGCTCGCCACGGCGGGCGTGTATGGAGTGATGAGTTATGTTGCCGCGCGACGGCAAGCGGAGATGGGCATACGCATCGCACTCGGCGCTACCGGTGGAGACGTTGTTTGGCTTCTGGTTCAAAATGCCGCTAAGTTAGCGGCGGTCGGCGTTGCTAGTGGACTCGCCATCGCGCTGATAGCTGGGCGTCTGGTGGAGTCTATGCTGTTTAACGTCCGGCTTCGTGATCCGATCGCGATCATCGGTGCCGTCACTCTGCTAAGCGGCGCCGCATTACTCGCCGCGCTCATCCCTGCATTGCGCGCCGGATGCGTAGATCCGGCGTTAGCATTGCGAGAAGAGTAGCGCGGAAGATTCTAAAAAAACAAAAACTATTTTCTTTTTTTCACAAATCACGACTGAAAGGAGTATGCTATGGTTGTTCGGCTCTAAAACAGAAGGAGAAGGAAATGTTCGATAAGTTATCCATCAAAGCGAAGGCTGAAGAAGAGCTTGACGACTTCCGCGATTACGACGAAGAAGCGGACGGCAGTTCCAAGCTCGACGACTTGAGCGACGAAGATGACGAAGACGAGGACGACGAAAAGGAATCATCGAAGTCGCACGGAAGCAAGTCTCACTCTCACGCTACTCATACTCCGGTGAAGGAACCGGAAGATGACAAGCCCGCCGTTAAAGAACCGGAAGACGAAGACGACGAAGACGATTCCGATACCGATGACGACATGGACGCCGAACCGGCCGCTACGAAAAAAGTAGCTAAGAAGCCGGCCGGATCCGCATCGTCCTCAGGCGGGTCGTCGGTTAAGAAGACAGCGGTGTCCAAGACGGGGGCATCCAAGAAAACGGCTCCCACAAAGAAAGGGGCCGCAACAAAGACAGTCCCTAAGAAGGCAGCACCAAAAAAAGCAGCACCAACGAAAGTCGCCGCAAAGAAGGTTGCGGCAAAGAAAACCGCCGGAAAGAAGACGCCTATGAAAACTGCTACCAAGAAGACCGTTGCCCCTAAGAAGGCTGCCGCTAAGAAAACCGCGGTGAAGAAAACCGCTGTCAAGAAAGGCGCGGTGAAGAAGACCGCCGTCAAAAAGGTGGCCGTGAAGAAGGCTGCGGTAAAGAAGGTTGCGGCGAAGAAGAAGCGCTAAATAATTGCAGAGGGCCGCGCTTGCGGCCCTCTGCATAACTGCTTACACGGCTAACCCTGCACGGGCTTACCGACCACTGCCCTGCACCGCTCAAAAAGCTGTAGAAGCGCATCGGCATATTCTTCCGAAGTCCGCGTTGGTTTGCCTGAAAATCCTGTAGCGCTGGTCGCACCCTTCCCATACCCTGTGGTGACGGCGATGAATTTCATCATCTCCAACGCTACTTCGTCTTTTGTGCTCTTGCCGTCCTTACCTGTTTCCGGTGTGGATGTCGCTGCATCTTCCATTCGTCTGGTTCTCCTCTAAATTTCAGCTTACTAGAAGCGGTTGGAAGCCGAATTGCCTTGTCGTTGCCCATGAAGCTGAACGCACTGGAAGATCTCTTTGTTCGCGAATTAAGTGAGCTGTACGGATCGGAACAACTAATTCTAAAAGCGCTTCCGAAGATGATCAAAGCGGCGTCAGCCACACCGCTCAGACAAGCTTTCACGGATCACAAGGCGCAAACAAAGAATCAGGTCGCCCGTCTGGAGAAAATTTTCCAGCTTTTAGGTGAAAGTCGAGTCAAGCTGAAATCGTATCCGGTTCAAGGCGCTTTGCAGCAGGGAGAAGACTTCATTCACTCAAAGGACAGCGATTCCTCCGTAAGAGATGCTGGTCTGCTTTCCGCCGCGCAGAAGGTGGAGCATTACGAAATCGCGAGCTATGGCGCGGTTCATACGCATGCGGCTCTCTTAGGTTATGAATCGGCTGCCGACCTGTTAGCGGCATCTCTCAAGGAGGAACACGAAGCCGATGCCCTCCTCACGTCGATAGCGAAAGACTCAGTCAATTTGGATGCGGCTCGCGCTCCTTACGGACAGGCAAGAACCGGCATCAGGAAACTAGGCGCCGCGCCTGCTTCGGAGTCCGGCAGCGCCGGCCGTTTACTGCTTGGTCTAAGTATCGGCGCGGCCATTGCTATTTTCTTGGGTTCATCATCTTGGCGTCGCGGACACTCCACGCTTTACAATGCGTCCGGAGAACGAATCGGTTAGGTGTTTCTCATCTTAGGAGCCGGGTATACCGGCTCGCGCGTGGCCCGGCTCCTCAGAAACGCAGGTCATAATGTGGGTTTTACCCGTACGTCAGCGCAAGAGGGCGGAATCCTGTTCGATGCTCAAGTTGGAGACTTTTCACAAGTCCTGAATTTAATTCAGCGCGACACAATCATCCTGCACTCCATTCCTACCCTTCACACCTCAACTGGCTTAACAGAAATCACGCCGCAGCTTACTGGAGCATTACTTTCGAACCCGCCCAAACGCGTTGTCTATTTGTCCACGACAGGCGTCTACGGCGAAACGGCGGAAGTTGATGAATATACACCTCCATCTCCCCACACCGAACGAGAAGATTTGCGGGTACTTGCTGAAGCGGCCGTCCAACAAGGTTCGTGGAGCAGCTTGGTCCTTCGCCCAGCGGCGATTTATGGTCCAAATCGAGGCATTCACGCAGCAATGCGAGCGGGAACCTTTCGATTGCCGGACAATTCCACCAACTATGTAAGCCGGATCCATGTCGACGACCTGGCCGCTCAAGCTTACGCCGCGCTGCTCAGCGATCTGGAAGGCGCTTATCCCGTCGCAGATGAGGAGCCCTGCACCTCGCTTGAAGCCGCCCGATTCTGCAGCCAATTACTCAAGCTGCCGCTGCCGCCATCCGCTCCCGCTGCCTCTCTTGGCGAAACACGGAGAGCCGATCGCCGGGTAAATGGTTCAGCCGTCCGGCAGCTTCTCCATGTGCCGCTTCGGTATCCCAGCTACAAGGTTGGTTTTCCCGCCTGTTTAGCTGCCGAGATGTCGTGAAGTAACTGTTTCGCCAGCCGGTCTGCCACGTCGGCGCTTGCCCCTCGAAATTTGCCGCCTTGGCTCTCTTTCGTCGCCGACCAAATCACATCGCCTTCCCGATTCACCAGTCGCACGGCAGCAGACGACTCATGCTTCCGCTCCGAGATATGGCTCGACTCATTCTCCCCAGCAACGATGCCCTTGTTGGAATAGCCGCTCTTGCCGGAAGAGCCGGTGATGGTTGTCGTATGGATATTCAGGTTGTCGCTCGAGATATGCTCGTCTGTAAAGACCAGATCCTCGCCCGAACCTTTCAACGTTACGTCTGCCCGGTCCTGGTTCTCCGTAATCTGCACAGCGCGGGAAGCTGCCAGCGCAGCAATCAGCATGTCGCGAATTTGCACCGCCGTCTCGCCACCGCCGAACGTCTCCACATAGACCCGCTGCATCGTGACGATAGAAGCATCGCTCTGGATACGTTCAATCGCCGTTGCCGATAAACAACACAGGCAAAATAGCGCTAGAAAGCTCATCCCTTCCCCGCCTTCCGAGCCTCCTCGTCCTGAAACTCCACACGGCGACCCGTTCTCGCTTCCAGGCCCACCAAGATGGACCGGACATCGGAGTGGCTTACCTGGAACACCATGGCCTGTTGATTCCCGCCGGCATCCTTATATCCCACAGTAAGAAAATGCGACCGCTTTTTCGCCAATAACAGGATGGGCGAAATGAGGATAGCTTCCGCGTAACGGCGGCTTACCTTTTGCCCGTATTCCAGATTGGTGATGCTTTCGTACGGAATCCGAACGACCCCGCGTTTCCCCGCGAAGGACATTTTGGCGGGATCGGTCGTTCGGATCAAGCCTTCGGCTTTCATTCCGATTTCCGCATTCGTTCCACCTACGTATTGGGCGCGCCCACCCGGCTCTCTCGCCTGAAGCAGAGGCAAGAGCAATAGCACTGACACAATCGCTTTATTCATAACCGCAACCCATCAATAGCAGTCGCAGGTAAGCGCACGCTAGTGATCCTATACTGGGTGGAGGTAAGCCTAAGCTATGGCGAGTATTACATTCCCAGCCCGTGCAATCCCTGTCTCCACCACAGCTACGGTGCCTTGGTACGCCTGGTTGGCGGCAGCTTCCGTCAGTTCCGCGGTTATCGGAACCGAATGGGACATCTCCTGGCATCGCTCCATCGGACGCGATTCATTTCTCACTCCAGCGCACATCGCCATCTACATGTGCGGCATCCTGGCCGGCATAGTTTGCAGCTATCTGATTTTTTCCACCACGTTCGGGCGCAATCCGTTGCGGGCATCGTCGGTTCATGTTTGGGGGTTTCAAGGTCCGCTGGGCGCGTT
>CAXSIG010000114.1:0-10898 GCA_964237255.1 uncultured Bryobacteraceae bacterium | reverse complement strand
AATTTGAATGCAAGCCGGCGCGTGCGGATCTGGCGGCATTGGGGTTTGGCGTGGTGCGCGCGCGGGGCACGTGGAAACCTGGAATGCTCGACGCGCAATTGCAACTGGAGCGGAGCGAGTTGGGAGACGTGATCGCGGTTCTGCGGGGTGAGGATGCGGGGTTGCATGGACTGATCTCCGGAACCGCGCACTTTTCCGGGCCGATGCACGAAGTAGCGATCGATGGGCGGCTTCGTGTGGAGGAGCTGCACGGTTGGAATCAAGGCGTTCCGAAAGGCGAGGTTTGGCCGCTTGACGTGAAAGGCCGTTGGAACAGCCAGGCGCAGCAGTTGGAGCTGGATGCCAAAGTGACGGCGAAGGGTGAGAGCCCACTGGCGGTCCATTACCTGGTGGAACAATACCTGACCCAACCGCGATGGGGAGCGACCGCTACGCTCAACCACTTTCCCGCTCCGCCTTTGATTCCCGTAGCGGCGCATCTGGGGGTGACGCTTCCCGCAGGATTGGAAATAGCCGGCACGATTGATGGGCAGCTCGGCTATTCGGTGAATACGGGCTATGGTGGATCGGCGCGCGTGACGGATGCTACCGTAACGCTGCCTGGGTCTCCGGCTGTACGGATATCGAAGGCGGAGGTTCGAATCGAAAACGGCGTGGCTCATGTTGAGGCGACTGCGGGTGAATAGACTTCGATGCGAGCGGAGTATGACATAGCCACGGGCGCGGGACGGGTGCGCGTTTCAGCATCCGACATGGACGTCAATGCGATCAGGGTGCTGCCGGAAGCGAAGAGCGGACACTGGAGCGGCTCAGTGGAATGGGAGCGGGGCCGATGGACCGGAGACATGCAACTGACGGACGTGGAAGTCGCCCCGCCTGCGTTAGCGTCGCCGGTGGTGATTGAGTCGGCGGAGTGTCGGCTGGATGAGGACGGCATTGTGGTCCAGAAAATGAAGGCGCATGCCGGCTTGGTGCAAATTGGGGGCGAGTACCGGTATCAGGAGGGCGCGGCGCATCCGCATCGGATTCGCGTGCTGTTAGGCAAGACGGATAGCGCGGAACTGGAGAAACTTTTGTTGCCTACGCTTCGGCGGTCGCGCGGGCTTTTGGATTTGCCGTTTCGTCGTCATGCGCTGCCGGAGTGGCTGGCCGGTTGGCATGCGGAAGGAACGGTGCAGATCGCGGAACTGGAGACTGGGTTAGAGCCGCTGAAGAACGTGCGCGCGCGATTTCAGTGGGATGCGGCGCGGGTAGCAATTGGGGAGTTAACGTCGGGCAATTTGACGGGGCGAGCGGTGATCGACCTGCGGGCGACCGACCCGGTTTACGATGTTACCGCACGGCTGCGCAACCAGGAGTGGAATGGCGGGCGATTGACCGTGGACGCGGCTGCAACTATGCGCGGCGTTGGACGGTCCTTGTTATCCAGCGTTCATGCCAAAGGAAACTTCGCCGCAAACGGGGCGGAGGACGATGTAGACCAACTCAGCGGGAAGTACACGCTAACCTGGCGTGGGGTGGAGCCGCAACTTACTATGACGGGGTTGCGGGTTCAATCCGCGGCAGAAGTATACACGGGTAAAGGGGACTTACAGAAAGACGGAACTGTGATGCTTCAGTTATCGACGGCGACGAAGCAGGCGCACTTGACGGGACCGGTGTTGGGTGAGGGCGCGTTGCGATGGGTGGAGCGGTAGGCACGAAGGATCGGTAGTAGGTCAGTTTCAATCGCCGGATTTTCGAATAAGCACTTTTTTCTTGACTAGATAGATTCGTCCCGTTATATTATGAGCATGCTCACATTAATTGGGGCATCCTACTATGCGGATTACTGCGGAAGCAAAAATAGAGACTCGCCAACGCATTCTGAAAGCGGCAACGAGCCTCTTCCAATGCGAGGGGTGGCACGAAACTACTACGCGCGGTATTGCGGTTGCGGCGGGAATTGCCACCGGGACGCTGTTCAACTACTTCCCGACCAAGGAAGCTATCGCCGCGGAGCTGATCGGCGCGGGGCTGCGGCGCGCGCGCGAATCATTTTCAGGCGAGGGCGATGCGAACGGATCGCTCGAAGCCGACCTGTTTTCGCTTATCTGGTCAGGCTTCCTGAACCTTCGGGAGTTTCGCACCTTCCTAGCGCCCGCGGCGGAGACCATTTTCAGTCCGCTGGCGCGTTCCTCTCCGGAGAGTCCGGGTGATGCCATCCGTGTCGATCACCTGGAGCACGTGGAGGAGATTATCCGACTGCATGGCTTTCCGGGTCCGAGGTCGGCGGTTTCAGTGCAACTGTATTGGACGCTTTATCTGGGCGTGTTCGCATTTTGGGCTGCCGACGATTCGCCGGGACAGGAAGATACGCTCGCTTTGCTGGATCAGTCGCTGAAGCTGTTTGTCACGTCGCTGAACACGATATCGGTCAGCGCAAAGGAAGGAAGGAAATCACATGAACGTTACTGAAATACTTACGGCGCTTCCCGAAGACGATCCGTCCTCCCTGGAGAATGCCGATTGGGCAAGGGCGCAGCTTCAGGAAATTCTCTCGGACCTGGCGCAGCGACCGGTTCCAACTGGCTCGTTTCACCGGCTCTGGACACTTTCCGAACTCTCAGCCCAGGTCGCACTGGCTTATCTTGCCCGGTGGATTCGCGAGTGGTTTTCAGACGCCGAGACCTCCCAACGCCGCCAGATGGAAGTCAACCTCCGGGTGTCACTCAAAATGTTTCATCGCCTGGGTTACCTGCGTGGCGCGGCGGCGAAGTTGGGGCAGATGCTCGGCAATCTGCCGTTGCTGATTCCCGAACAGGTGGCAGATACACTCGATCGCCTGCACAGCGAGGCGCCGCCGATGCATTTCCCGCTGATCCGCGAGGTGGTGCGGAACGAGTTCGACAAAGGCGTTGAAGAGTTGTTCGCGAAGTTCGATAAAGAGGCGTTCGCGGCGGCGTCGCTCGGGCAAGTGCATCGCGCCCGTTTGAAGACAGGCGAATCGGTCGCGGTGAAGATTCAGTATCCGGGAATCGCGCGGACGATTGACGCCGATTTCCGCAATCTTTCCGCGTTGCTGCTCCCGCTGCGGCTTGGCAGAGATTGGGAGAACGTGAAGGCGCAATTCGAAGAAGTTCGCCGGATGATGAATCAGGAAGTGGATTACGTTCAGGAAGCCGAATCGACGCGCCGTGCAGGGGAGTTGTTTGGGCCGGAGGATGGGATCGTGGTTCCGCGCGTTTACTCGGAGTGTTCCGGTAAACGGGTTCTGACAACCGAATTTATCAATGGACTTAGCCTTCGGGATTACCTGGCGACCAATCCGACGCAGGAATCGCGCAACGCTTTTGGAACCAAAATGTACGTTGCATGGATGCGAATGTATTTCGCCGATACGCCGTATGCCGATCCTCATTCCGGCAACTATCTGTTCCTGCCTGATGGCCGCCTTGGGCTGATCGACTTCGGCTGCGTGCAGCATTATGGCTCCGAGGAGCGGGAGATCGCAAGGCTGGCGGACGGTATGACTCACGACGATCCGTCGCTGCTGCCGGAAGTCGTGCGGCGTGTTTGCGGCGTGTCGGCGGACGATCCTGCGCTGCCGGATTATATCCGGATGATGGAGACGACGCGCGACTGGATGCTGGAGCCGGACGATCATCCGGGTCCATTCGACTTTGGCGATGAGGGGCACTTTCAGCGCGGGCTGGATATAGTTGCCGGGATCATGCGCCGGCGGACGACGCATACCAATCCGATGTACGTCTACTTCAACCGAAGTGTGTTCGGGCTTAAGGCGCTGCTGCTCAGGCTGCGGGCGCAGGTGGATGTTCGCGAGATCGTTCGGCGGGAACGGCCTGCGATGGATCGTACACGGACCTAATCGATAATCGCGCGGAGGAATCTAGTTCGCACCGGGAACAGCCGTTAGACCACGCGCTGCAAACATTCTCCAGCTTCTTACGTGAATGCAATGTTGCATGAACTTAGGGGAATGGGGCTCCGCGAATCTCTTACGCGCACCGAAAGGCAAACGAACTGCACCACCTCGCCTGTGCGATCCCTTCTGTTGTTTTCCCAGCTTGTGGTGGCTGTTATGCACAATCGATTTCCGTAGGCGTAATTGGCGGCGCACGCCTCAGCGACGATATATCTCCGTACTCCGCACCCGGGTCAATTAGCGGCAGTGCCGACGCTCCGTTAAGCCTTGAATCCGGTCGGCGGGTTATTTGACGTGTTTGGATCGGGCTATTCCTCGAGTCAGAATCAGATCGACTTTTTGGTCGGGATCAGTTGGAAAGTAAAGTAGCTCAGACTTCTGGATATCGATGGATCAGAAGGCAATGAGCGCACTGACGAACTGCGCACTTGCATCGTTTAATTTCTTAGGCATTGCTCAGGAAAGCGTTCAGAATTACGAACGAATCGTTGACACGCGGCAAAATATCCACTACCGTATGGTTGTGGATCTGTTGGGAACGACATTTGCGGCTCTCGCTGATCCAACCCGGCGAGCGATGATCGAACGACTCTCACGGGGGCCCGCCTCCGTGCATGGATTGACGGAACCCTTTGCCCTCTCGCAACAGATGATTTCCAAACATATTGCCTACCTAGTGCGAGCGAGGATTGTGATCAAGACGAAGCGTGGACGAGAAAGTGTCTGCACGCTTAGGCCAGAAGCCATCAGGACAGTCAGCGACTGGGCAATGGACTATCGCCGATTCTGGGAAGAAAGTCTCGACAAGCTGGATGTGGTCGTAAATCGAATGAAGAAAAGCGGAGGTTAGAAATGACAAAGAACACAGGTAATGAAGAAGAGCGGATGGTTGTCACACGCGTTTTTGATGCGCCACGCGAGTTGGTTTGGAAGGCGTGGACGGACCCGAAGTATGTAATGCAATGGTGGGGGCCAAAGGGTTTCACAGCGCCTTTTTGCAAGATGGATTTCCGCGTGGGGGGTAAATTTCTCTGTTGCATGAGATCGCCGGATGGGGAGGAGTTCTGGAATGGTGGCGAGTACCACGAGATTGTGCTGCACGAGAAGATTGTCTCCTCCATGTACTTTTCCGACCGCGAGGGAAACAAGGTTGAGCCTGCGCACTATGGAATCGAACATGAGGCCATAGACGATGCGCACGATGTGGTTACTTTTGAGGATCTCGGCGACGGCCGGACGAAACTAACCTTCATTGGAAACGAAACCATGAAGAACGCAAAAGATAGCGGACAACTGGAAGGCTGGAACCAGATACTCGATAAGTTTGCTGCGGTTCTCGCACAGCCGACACAGGCGAACTGACGAGTTGAGGTTCTGTCGATGATTCAGCGCCGAGTGAATGACAGGTGATGCGAGTAGGGGTTCGCTCGGCGCATCGATCCGCTATGAAACGATGTTAGAAGCGCTCCGGCCACTCAGTGAATGGAGGGCAACCCAACGACGATAAGAACCGTGTAATCCTGCTTGCGGCAGCCGTTCACGACGGGCATGGCCGCTCCTGGATTCACCGGAAAACCTGTAGTCCTAACATTCGCGGGCGAGCACGAGTTGTTCGCCTTGGCCGGCGTGTAGCGTGCGGAGCGGCATCCGAGATGGGTGACATCGTAGAGGGTTGCGCTGTCGGCGAGCTCCCATCGTTGATTGCCGTCCTTGTCCTTGGATTGGATTGTCAGCACGGTCGTGACCTTGCGGTCGCCTGTGACGAGATAATTGCCGGGAGGCAGCGGAAACTTCGGCTTCTCCATAATGAAGCCGTGTTCCTCCAGCCACCAGTCCGCAGCGTCGAATTTCCACTGTGATGGTGCCACGCCGCCGGCCGCCTTCAACTGAGGGTAGCGGTCCAGCTTGCATGCGCGCGGGCCCGGGTCCTGGCTCCAGAAACCCCAAGATTGTGCGCCGTTGCCGGAAGTAGCCTCAGGGTCTCCTAGAGCTGCGATGAACTGCGGCTCGTCGAGAAGCCTGAATTTCGAAAGGTCTGCCGCGTGAACCGGCTGCAGCACGCCGGCCACTAACAGGACGGAGCCCAAGGACCGCATCAAGTGAAGGACATTCATGCGATTGCTCCAGGTGGACGATCTGATGACATCCTATCCCAACGCGCGCCCCGGAGCTAGCTTACTCCTGGTGGATCTTCGCGATTGCAACTGAGGCCGCAGACGGATAACGCGCGATGCGGAGATTGGCGGGGCGCGATCGACTGCACCGCCGCCTCTGTATGTTGGCCGGCGATCCGCTCACAGATGTGCGTCGATTGCATCAGACATGTCTTACGCCAGAGCGCGAGCGGCCGCCTTCCGGCTCTGCGTTAGAAAATGTCGCTTACGGGCAATAACTTTCGTTCGCGTTTCCGCATTACTAGGTGACACCAACGATTCTTATGACCAATCTCAAGTTTCAAACCGCTGTACTCTGCCTGTCCCTTGCCAGCTTACTCGGGCTCGCTCCTCATTGCCAGGGCTCGACCCTCGTTTCGTTCCACGTGGGCAATGGTCCGGACCCCGACATCCGCGAAGACGGAACAAACATCAAACTTGGAGTCGCCATCTTCAATATCTTCGACGGCAATCCTCAGGCAATCGGAGTGGATCTGTTCGGATCTTGGCCTTTAACGGGAGAGGTCATCGGTTTCCACCTCGATTTCACAGGAGCATTTTCGTCACCCAGGACAATTGCGAGCGCTCAATTCACCAACTGGAACGATCTAAACAATAACTCGGACGACTCTCCGTGGCCAAGCACAATCAGCGGGGCTGTAGTTAACTCCACCAGTCCGGCGCCCGGAGACACCATTGCGAACGGAGAGTGGTGGGACGAACAGATTCGCTTCACCACGGCAACAGGCGGAAGCCTCGGATTCACGGGCAATTTCACCGTGCAGGACGTGTCTCGCACGCCTGAGCCCGGCACTTGGCTGCTGCTCACGGCCGGCTTGGGTGGACTGAGGCTCTTCCAATCGCGGCGAAGAAACAGGAAAAAGCTGCAGGGCAGGTAAACTACCAAGGGTCAGAGAAGCTGGGATTTTTTAGTAAATCGAAATCTGTCAGAGTGCGAAGGAACGCTACGATGTCTAGCCGGTTCTGTTCCGAAAACGGTATAGATTTCATTTGCTGGTCTAAACCCGTTGACTGGGACGAACGCATTGACCCCCGGCGGTGTACAGGAAACTACGTTAGATCTCAATCAGACCCACTACCGGTGGATCAGGAGATGTCTATCTCAATGCCGCCGATCTTCGAAGCGGCTAGATTATAGAACCACGCTCCAATCCAAGCGAAGACGAACCCGATGATTCCGTAAAGGATTGGAAAAATCAGGAAGGCGGCTACCCCGATAGTCCCGCCGAGAAGTGGGGAGATGCTGTTGGCATTGGGAGTCCGCTGAGTGCCGGAAACAGCCACGCCGACTAAAGCGACTATCGAAAACAACGCTCCAAAAATAAGCCCAAGAACCGCATAAATTGCCGCCGCAATTTTGGCACAGGATAATGGTCCAACCCTCTTGATGGTCATATGATCTCCAAGGATCATACACAGCAACCCGCGCTCGATCAAGATTCGTAGAAACGGAATTCATTCCGGCGTCAAACCCGGTAAGCTAATCCATTGTGAATTTTACTTGTTTTGCACGGAGATACAGGTTGAGGGGCCGCTAATGACTAAAGAGGGGCGAGTCAAATCGAAAGGTCCGATGCGGCTTCCGCTGAAGCAGGTCTTTAGCGACGAACCGGCTGTTGAGACGTGCATTTCGTGCGGAGCGGAAATTGCGGTGAAGCGTAAACAAACCTTGTCCGAAGAGATACGGTACTTTCCGCCTCGTGGCATCGATGTGCTGGCTCTTGAACGGTCCACTTTGAAGACACCCAACAAAGAGCTTTTAGAACAAACCCAGAAGATCCTGGCAAACAGTCCACATCCAGCAGTGGCGCTGCTCCATCAGTATTTCTCCAACGATAAAAAGACGGGCGATAAAAAGACACCTTGCGAAGGGAAGGAGAACTCGAATCTGACAGCTGTGACGAAGCTGATTCAGTACCTAAAGAAAAATAATATCTGGTGGAAAAACAAGCGGTGGATAGGTCCCAAGATGATGGACGTGACAATATACATCGCATTCAAGTATGAAGCCGAATCGTTTCGTCCCGCGGGGTCCAGAAGGAAACCTTGGGTTCTGGGTGACGACAAGATGTATACCAAGCGAGTCGGAGAAGTGGCGAAGCTAATCGGAGATGTAAACAAGTCACTCGCAGGTTCTTCCCCGGATGATTCACTTCCTACAAATTGGCCGGAAGTCACCGATGCTGGCGCCACTCAACCGTACATCGTGTGTTTTCACATCGTTCCCGTTCTTGAAGACAGTTCCACTTTGGGGGAAGACCGGTACGAGGCATTAGCCAAAATTTGCACGGATCAACTCGGCGGTATCAAGAATGTGTTTTTCCGCAGAAACCCAGAAGATAACCAGACAACTAGCCCGTTGTTGCCGTATCTCGAAACGCATCCCAAGGATGCGGAGTTGAACAACGCTCTAGATTCCATCAAGAAAGATCAGCAGGCTCTTGCAGTCGCGCTCAAGTTAGTGGACAAGCTGACGGAAGAGGCGAAAACGGATGAGGATATCGCAGCAAGCCTGGAAGAGGCTAACACCGAGTTAAACGAAAAAACCAGGAGTTTCCATGAGTCGATCCTTTCGATTGGAGGACACTACGGCTATGTTACCGGTGATTGTACGCCGAAAGAGAAATGGTGGACGGAGGCTTCGGAAACTCGAATCATATCCGCCGCGGAGGATCTTGCGAACACCAACAGAAAGGTAGTTGGGGTGCTGTTTTTTGATGGGTCCTGGCAAGGCCGGAGCGACAAAGCCATTCCTTGTGTGGATAAACGGCCTTACTCCACGCCGAACATTTCGCGATGGACAAAAGCAATGAGTTTGGGAACGGATCGGAAGGGATCTGACGGACGCCTTGTCCGACTAGCCGCTACTCCGGCGCCGAATTAATCCAATGCTTACGATTCGCGCGGAACAAATACAAGCTTTCGACAACGCAGCGCTGGCACGATTCGCCCGGCGAGTCGCCGATCAAGCCACCTTGCGAAGACTGGGGCCCAGGTACTCCGGGGAGCCAAACTTTCTTCAGGAAGTCGGCATGATTCTTCGGAACGGGCTGGGCATTGGGCTAACCAGCGAAGTGGAACTGGCGAGGTACACCTTTCTGATTCTTCGAATGGAACGGTCTACCCACAGATCCGAGCACTGGCGCGGCGTTTGGGAGGCTTTGGCTGACGGCAATCTGGAACCGGCGGAACGTCTGGAAGCGGCATACCGCGCGTGGCGAATCGTGCAACGCGCATCTAACAAGTCCTGACACAAAAAGAGCACGCTACCTTCTCAGATAGCGTGCTGATGGGCTAGGGTTCCCGAGCTTCCCTTACTTGGTGGGGGGCGTGGTGGTGCTGGTGGTGGTGCTCTTGGTTTCGGACTTCACCTTCTTCGGGTGCTTGCCTTTCACCTTGGTTTTGGTGGTTTCTTTACTAACGGTGGAGTCGGTGGTTTTCGCAGGCATTGCAGGGTCCTGAGCGCCGAACGAGAGAGCCGCGCTACCGATCATGAGCGAGAGGCCGAGAGCGGCCGAGACGATGGTTTTCATTGCTGTATTCTCCTTGTTGAGGCGCTTTCGTTTCGCCTACACTTGATACTACGTTTGGCAATCTTAACCGGGCATGAACTGGTTATTAAACTTCGATAACCGCTCACTTACAGCAACTTATCCGGAGTAACCGGCAGTTCGCGAATGCGCTTGCCAGTCGCGTGATAGATAGCATTCACGATCGCCGCAGTGGTTCCCGTGTTGCCGATTTCGCCAATGCCTTTCACACCAAGTTCATTGACGTGGGGATCGATCTCGTCGATCGTGATGACATCGATTTGCGGCGCATCTAGATTTACGGGGACGTGATACTCGGCCAGGTTCGCGTTGACGATGCGGCCTCGTTTGGGGTCAACGATTGTGTGCTCCTGGAGCGCCATGCCCAAACCCCAAATCATGCCGCCGATGAATTGGCTGCGAGCAGTTTTCGCGTTCAGGATTTTGCCTGCGCCGAACGCGCCGACTAAGCGGCTTACGCGAATTTGACCTAGGTCGGCGTCGACCTTCACCTCCGCGAATGCCGCGCCGAAAGCATACATCGAGTATTCTTCTTTTTCATGGCCGGGCTTCGCGTGAGCCTTTGCTTCAATCTCCTGGCCACCCTGGCGTTTCATCAAGTCGGTCAGGCTTTCGCGTTTTGCGGGGGTGCTTTGGCTGACCAGGTAGCCGTCCTCTATGGAGACGTCGTTCGCGCCCAGGCCGTGTAGTGGAGACGCGGTATCCGTGATGGCGAGTTGCACCAGCTTTTCTCGTAGCGCCTGGCCGGCGAGTTTCACCGCGGAACCAGTGCTGGCAGCGGTTTGGGAGCCGCCCGATACCGGTGTCTCCGGGAATTCCGTGTCGCCCAGCCGAAACGTTACGCGGCTAGGCGGAAGGCCGATCGCATCTGCCGCCACCTGCCCCATCACGGTGTAGGTGCCGGTACCCAGGTCTTGCGTTCCGGCTTCTACGAGTGCGGTGCCGTCTGCGCGAAGCTTCGCTGTCGCCGATGCGTCGCTACGATTTGTGTCGCGCGAATGTCCGGCTTGCGATTCTGCCAACCGAACTTTGCCGCTCCTTGTGCATAACATTCGCGGAGCGACTTGCTGGACCACGGTCGATTTTTTTCCGGGTCCGTCTCGGCATAGTTATTTAAGCGGAGTTGTACCGGATCCATCTTAAGCGCGTAGCTCAACTCGTCCATGGCGGACTCCAGCGCAAAGTTGCCGGGACACTCGCCGGGGGCGCGCATAAACGTGGGTACGCCGAGGTTGAGCGGGACGACCT
>CAXSIG010000113.1:7285-10902 GCA_964237255.1 uncultured Bryobacteraceae bacterium | reverse complement strand
TACCGGGGGTTCGAATCCCCCCCTCTCCGCCATATCAGTAACTTAGCGCCGTTTCTCTCCGACTTTCTCCTGCAGAGTCTTACCCAAAAATTGTGCTTTGCTAACCGTTTGCTAACGAGTTAAATCACTCGGGTGTTTTGTCGTTGCTTGTCGAATGCCGCTTGCAGTCCGGAGTTCGTCTGGGCCGCGGCTTCCTCCTGCATGCCCGGTAGCAGGTGAGCGTATACGTCGAGGGTGAAGCCCACCTTGGAATGCCCAAGGCGCTCCGAGATTACCTTCGGATTCACGCCCGACCGAAGCAGTTGACTTGCATGCGAATGCCGCAGGTCGTGAAAGCGAACCTTCTTAAGCTGTCGGCGGCGCAATAGATCTTGGTACGCGGACGTGAAGGCGGCCGGGTTCCAAATAGAGCCATCTTCAACGCAGCAAACAAGATCGTTCGGTTGGTATGCAGAATCCAACGAAGCGCGTCGTTGCTCCTGCTCACCTTTATGAAGGCGAAGAGCTTCAACCATGAGCGGCGGGAGAGACAGATGCCGGCCTTTCCTGCTCTTCGGTGTCTTGAATTTTAGACCGCCTACTTTGGTTTGTTCAAGCGATCGTGCGGCGGTCAGGAATCCTCGCGCCAGTTCGACGTCGCTCCATCGGAGTGCAAGTATTTCCCCGCGGCGCATCCCTGTAGTGACTGCCAAGAAAACCGGAATATAAAGGCGCGTGCCAAGAGCAGCGTCTATCAGCCAAACAGACTCATCTTCATCAATGGCCCGGATCTCGCGCTTCTGAGGCTTGGGCGGTTCAGCCGCAGCGGCCGGGTTGCGAGTGAGCAAGCCCCATTTCACTGCACGGTCCAGTGCTTCATTGAGAATGCGATGGTGATGCACTATGGTTTGGGCAGATAAGCCGCCGGGCCTTCCATCCAAGCGTCCACCTTCAAGCTTTGCGGTGTAGTGCGCCTGGATGTGAAGGGGCTGAAGCTTTGCCAGCGGGAGAGCGCCGATATCCGGTATCAGCTGGCGCCGCACCACTCCGCAGTAGCGTTCGAAAGTCTTTCCGGCAACGTTGCCTCTTGCGTAGTCCTTAAGCCACTTTTCCAGGTATTCCGCAACGGTGAGTTTAGACGGCTCGAGATACGTGCCGGTATGAAGACTGTTCACTAACCGATTTAGTTCGCGTTCTGCGTCCTTCTTATTTCCGCGAACCGTGCGCCAGGATTGTTTACGCTTGCCGGTAACAGGATCTTTGCCAACGTCGAGAATGATCGTATAGGAACCTTCGGAGCGTTTTTTGATTGTTCCGGTCATTTGTTTTCGATCCAACCTTTCACTGTTGAAACCTTCTCGACGTTCAACTTCTTTGCAATTGCTGTAAAACTCATTCCCTGAGAGTGGAGGGTGATTGCTTGCGCCTTTCGTTCTGGTTGACGCTGACGATAAGCCTTAAACCTACAGGCCTGCTTGCAGAACTTTTTCCCCTCGTCGCGATTCTCCGACGGACCTTCAAACCAATCCCCGCAAACGTCGCATTGCCTGTAATTCCTGCTTCCTTCAGTAGCAAGAGCAAATTGGAGCCACATAGCAGCCAGCAAGTTCTTAGGGGCCAGTTTCATACGTAGGACCGGCACCTTGCCATCGTTATCCCAAAACAGTTTTGGAACGCTTGGATGCTCTCTCAACGTTCTGTTCAGCATTATTTGAAGGGCGTAGTGCCCTGGTCCAGCCATGTCGCCGTGCGAAAGCTTGGCCATTCTTTCCGGCTTCGAATTATCCGCAATCCGGAACGATCGACCGTATGGATTCGCGTAGTCAACAAATCCCGATCCCCACGTAATTACCTGTTTCAATTCGGGCGAATTAGCTCTTACCTGCTCATGCAGTTTTACAGCTTCTCGCATCGATCGGATCTCTTGCGACCAATTGGCTAGCTTCTCTCCTGGAATTCCGATCAATGCACGGTTTGGATTTGTATCAGAGTCCGCCATCGTTGGAAAACCTAACAAGCCGTACCTGTTAGCAAATTCCAGCACTCCTTCTTCAGTCGGCCGCAGATGCGCAAACTGCATAAAAAGTCCGTCCAGTTTCCTTATAGATACGTTCTGAACGGTTCGTAAAATGCCAATCGGGCTCGCGTCCACCAGAAACCGGTTGGGTTCGGACTCGAGGCTCTCTCTCGACTCGATCCATTTAAAACCCGGCTTCGGAACCTTCACATAAAACTCAATTAATTCCACAAAGTAACTCCGATACGGAAATGATACGTTGCTACGTATCGGATAGCAAGTTATATTTTGGTGGAGGTCGATACGGATATGAGCAACAGATACGTAGCGGAACAGAAAGTGGAGCGAAAGGCCTATTCGGTCGAACAGACTGGGAAGGTTTTAGGGATCGGCCGAAACGCAGCATATGAAGCGGTTCGGCGGGGGGACATTACTTCAATCAAGATCGGCGGGCGAATTGTCGTTCCTATCGCTGCCGTGGAAAAAATGCTTGCCGGGAACTAAGAGCGAATCCCGTCTTGCTTTCGAAGCGGCCGCGATCGGCCTTCGGTTTCGCGATGTCCTGATTGATATCCGGAACGCCAAGCAGGATCACGAAAAGTTGGCGCTCTTGGAGCGGATCGAAAAGTTACTCGCTAACGCTTGCGATTGCCTGAGAGGCGCCAGGAAGGACCGAACCACTCAACAGCGCAAGAACGAGTTATCAGAAACACCGTGGGGAAGTTCAAAAGAAAAAGCCCCGGGTACCAACCGGGGCTCACATTCAAACCAAACAAAGGAGCAAAACAATGCGACTCGAATCGCAATTACAGGCTACACCAGAAACAGCGATCAGTAAACAGGACCGGACGAAATCGATGCCGGACCTCGACAGTTTCCCTGGGCATCACCAAAGGCTTATCCGGGTTGGCGATGCACATATTCTCATCGTTCGACATAAAGACGGGCGAATTGAAAAGCTTCCTGTTCTGAGCTTCATCGCAGGGGTGCTCGCTTGAAGCAAGCTCCACTGTTTCGCAATCCCGGCAGGCATTCTGGCGACTCCTTCAGCCGCAAAGTTGCACGGCACGACAAGGTGACCCGGGCCGCGGCGGAGACGATCCTGGAAAGCGAAAGCCGCTATGGCGGCGCAGCGGCCGGGCTCGTGGTCTGGGCGAAGATGATCGCGCGGAAGAGTAACGCGGGAGAGCGAAATGCCTAAGAGTCATTTCGGGTCAAGCAGCCCATATCAATGGCGGGATGCTGTCACCAGCAAACTCGTAGCTCGTCGACAGCTACTTCAACTCTCGTTGAACTGGGCATGTAGTATCGGCGCTCTTCAATATGCCGGCGAACTTTGGGACCGCATCACGCAGATTGATCGGCGAATCGTTTGGCACTCCGCGCTGCCGTCAGAGTGGCTTGCCGACTTATTCAACCAGGCGCGCGAATACCCCCGATGGAGAAAAACTCGATGACGATCTCGGATTGGAAGCCGATCACGAAAGGCGCTTTGCGCGGATTCTTTACCGTGACATTGCCGAGCGGAATGGTCATTCACAACTGCCAGACGTTCGAGAAGAACGAAAAACGTTGGATTAATCCGCCTTCGCAATCCTACGTTTCGAACGGCACTACCAGT
>CAXSIG010000113.1:3265-7275 GCA_964237255.1 uncultured Bryobacteraceae bacterium | reverse complement strand
TCCCGATGAATTCGCCTCGAGCGAACATTGCTGAGATAGAGCGCGCGGCGGCGCTTTTTCTCCCGCCTGGCAAAGTCATTGAAGTGCGCGTGCCGAAGACAAGAGAGGGAACTCTCTCCGGATACTTCGATGATCCGGCAAAATTCACCGCTGCGGCTAAGACGCTCGACGGAAAAGCGGCCGGTGTTTACTACACGCTGAACTCGGTGAAGCCCGCCCTGCTTTCCCGGGCAAACAACCGGATCAAGTCGCGGGCGGAACAAACCACCAGCGATAACGATATTGCCACGCGGGATTGGTTGTTACTGGACCTGGACGCAAAGCGCCCGGCGGGAATATCGAGCAGCGAAGGCGAACACGAAACAGCACTCACCCGAGCGCAGGCAGTTCGCGATCATCTGCGCGCCGCCGGCTGGCCGGATCCGGTTTACGCCGATAGCGGCAACGGTGCGCACCTGCTCTATACGTTGCCGGGAATCGCTAATACACCCGAGTCCACAGAGATGGTGAAACACAGTCTTCAGGCTCTCGCCAAGCGCTTCGACGATGCTGAATGTCAGATCGACCAGACCGTGTTTAATGCGGCGCGTATCGCGAAGTTATACGGCACTGTTGCACGAAAAGGTGACTGTACGGAAGAACGACCGCACCGGTTGGCGCGAATTATCGATCAGCCGGAAAACATGGTTTCGGTGACCGTGGAACAACTTTCGAAGCTCGCCGCGGAAGTAATTCCGGAATCCCAGTCGAGGGCGAGTGAAAAGCGCGGTCAATTTGACGTTGTGCACTGGGCTCTGCAACACGGCCTGACGATTCACCGCACTGTACCGCACGACGACGGCGTAAAACATCTCCTAGAGCGATGCCCGTATAACCCGGACCATCGCACGCCAGACTCAGCAATCTTCGTGAGTGCATCGGGCAAGATCGGTTTCAAGTGTTTCCATGCGTCATGCGTCAGCCAAGGCTGGAAAGAGCTCCGGGAGTATTTGGAACCGAGACCGCAACCTCAACCGAGTGAACCGCGGGTGGACGATTCCCCCATTACAAAAACGCAGAAGCCGGAGCGCAAAGTACTTCAAGCGACGAACGCGTTCGATATCTTCAACGGCGAGCATAAGGAAATCGAACCGATCATTGACGGCTTGCTGGTGGCTGGCCTGACGATCTTTGCGGCGCGGCCGAAGATTGGGAAGAGCTGGTGGGTTTTGCAGCTTGCGATCGCAACGGTGAAGGGTGGTTTGTTGGGCGGAAAACTACGGGTTCGAAAACCTGGACGGGTTCTTTATCTGGCACTCGAGGAACCGATGCGCAGAACCGCTTCCCGACTGCGCAAGCTGACTGGCCCAAGCGATTACCTCGAAGACCTTGCGTTTGTCTACGCGACCGATCCGCTCATGGGCGGCGGTGTGCAGCAGATAGAGGAGTACTTGAAGGCGACACCCTGCGCGCTGGTTGTCATCGACACTTTCTTTGCTTTCAGTAAACAAGCCGATCGAAAGAATACCGATCTTCTCCAGAACGAATACAACATCATCACCGCCTTAAGGGAACTCGCGGAACGGCAATCTTGCGCAATCCTGCTGGTTCACCACACGCGCAAGGCCGCCGGCGAAGGTATTGACACGATCATCGGCACCAGTGGCTTTACGGCGGCGTGCGATGCGATATGGACGCTGAAGCGGCAAAGCTCAGGCGACTGTCTTCTGGAAGTCTACGGCCGAGAACTCGAAGAAACCACCTACGGGATGCTGATGGACTCCGGAGAGCCGTTCGGCTGGAGAATCACGGGGCAGGGCGCTGAAGCAGTTTTGAGCGCGGAACGTAGGGAGATTGTCGAACTACTGCGGGAAGAAGGTCCGCAAGTCCCGAAGATGATCGCATCGAACTTGAAGAAGAACCCCAGCACTGTTCGCCGATTACTCCAGATGATGACGAAAGACGGAGTAATCCGAAAGAACGGCGAGACCTACGCTATCAGCGGAGAGTACTCGGAGAACGCAGCGTGAACAGCTTCGTGAACAGCCGTGAACGCATGAACGGTATGAACAGCGTGAACAAGACGGCGCGCATGAACGTGAACAGCGGAGGTCTCTATATACACTCCTCTGAACAGTATGTATATAGAGACCGCTTCAGCGAGTCTCGGCATGTCAACCAACTCCCCGTACAACGGGACTGTTCACTGTTCACAGACACACCCCCTGTTCACCTTGTTCACATCGTTCACGCTGTTCATGCGTTCATCACCCGATTCAAGGATGGGCGGGCTGGTTATGGAGGGTTCCTGGAAAACGCGGGTCCTTCCCAGCATTCAAATTTCTCGCGGGTGGGAAAGGCCGCGGGAAACCGCTACACACGGCGTCCGAAAAACAGGTTGACAGGTTGACAGAATGAAACGGACAAGACCACAGAAACCGCCGGTGTTGATGACGCAGGCGGACTACGCGCGCCATCGCAAGGTGACCAGGCAACACATCAGCAAGCTGGTGAAGGGCGGCGTACTTGTTCTCCGGGGCCGTCAGATCGAGGTAGCGGCGTCAGACGCGATCCTGGACGATCGGGCGGAGGTTTCCCCCACCGCAGAGCTACCGGATGCTGCAACGGGCGCGAAACTCGCAGACGCAAGACTCCAGCGCGAGATCTACGCTGGCAAACTGCGGCGTTTGGAGTTTGAAGCGAAGAGCGGCACGCTGATCCCGGCCGACAAGGTGACAAAGAAATGGACCGCGATCGCGGAGGTAGTCAAGAGTCGGCTTGAGGCGGTCCCCTCGAAGCTTGCTCCGCAAGTCGCGGCGCTCTCAGATGTGAAAGCAGTTCGGGCGCTACTCGCGGAGGAAATGCGCCAGGTTCTGCGCAGCCTCGCAGATGGAGTGCGCAATGGTCGATAGTAAAACCCTTGTGGCGAATCCTCCACAAGGGTCATTGACTCGCACTGTCAACGACTTAGGCAGCAAGAAATCGTATGCAACCCAAGAAACCGGTGGAGGATTCACCACCGGTTATCACTGGAGTCAAACGAAGGATGGCAACGGCGATGGAACATAGTGCGGCATTCCTCCGTTGCGTGGAAGCAACGGCCGCGGCATTTGAACCAGTACCGGCGATGACTGTATCGGAGTGGGCGGAAGCGGAACGATATCTGTCGAGCGAAGATTCCGCGGAAGCCGGCAAGTTCTCGATCGATCGCGCGCCATACCAGAAAGAACCGCTCGATTGTCTTAGTCCGGATAGTCCTTACAGCGAAGTGGTGCTCGAGTGGGCGAGCCAAACCGGAAAGACGGGCGGCATCTTGGGAAACTTCATCGGCTATGTGATTGACCGGGATCCAGGCCCGATGCTAGTGATTGTTCCGACGCTCGACAACGCGAAGTCGTGGAGCAAAGATCGGCTCATGCCGTTGCTTCGGGACACACCGGCACTCCGCGGCAAAGTGTCCGAAGCTCGCTCGCGAGATGCCGATAGCGGGATGCTGCATAAGCGGTTCCGCGGCGGTCAGTTGTCCATCGTCGGCGCGAACTCCCCGGCCAGCTTGGCGGCGCGGCCAATCCGGTATTTAATCTTGGACGAAGTTGACCGAATGCCGATTAGCGCAGGCGCGGAAGGTTCTCCGATATCGCTCGGATTAAAGCGCACTGTGGCGTTCTGGAACCGCAAGGTCTTGATGTGCTCAAGCCCCACCGTTAAGAACGCGTCGGCCATCGCGGCGCGCTACCAGGCGACCGATCGGCGGCGATATTGGGTTCCGTGTCGATTGTGCGGCGACTTCCAGGTTCTGACGTTCAAGCGCGTCGAATGGGAAGCGGGCAAGGCCGAGGACGCCCAATACCGCTGCGAGCATTGCGAGGAATTGATCCCGCATCACCACAAGCCGTGGATGTTGAAGCTGGGCGAGTGGCGCGCAGAGAATCCGGAAGCAAAGGCGGCCGGATTTTGGATCAGTCAACTTTACAGCCCCTTCGTGTCATGGGGACAAACAGCAGTCGAATTCTTAGAAGCGAAAGGAAATC
>CAXSIG010000113.1:0-3255 GCA_964237255.1 uncultured Bryobacteraceae bacterium | reverse complement strand
CCAGAAATGCTCAGATCGTTCATAAACACCGCGCTCGCTGAAACCTGGGATGACGAACGCGAAACCTCAACAGACGAAGGCGCGCTGGTAGCGCGTTGCGAAGACTACCCGGCGGACGTTCCGCTTGGCGCCGTTCTACTGACGGCGGGTGTCGACGTGCAGGACAACGAACTGCACTGCGAAGTCACCGGCTGGGGCATCGGCGAAGAATCCTGGTTGGTGGACTACCACGTATTCCGCGGCGATCCCTCGAGCGCGTCACCATGGGCGGAGCTCGATCAGCATTTGCTGCAACCATGGGCGCATGAGTCCGGACCAGAGATAACCGTCCAGGCGGCCTGCATCGATTCGGGCGGCCATCACACCAATGCGGTGTACCAGTTTTGTTCCGCTCGATCGCGCCGGCGCGTGTTCGCCATTAAAGGCATGGCTGGTACCCGTCCAGTCTGGACGACGAAGCCCACGCGCAATACGATCGCAAAGCATCCGCTCTGGCTGGTGGGCGTCGATGGCGCAAAGAGCACGGTAATCGGCCGCTTGAGAATCACGGAACCGGGCGCGCCAGGCTACTGTCACTTCCCCCTATCGCGAACGCAGGAGTATTTCGAAGAGCTCACCGGCGAATACCTGCGCACGGAATACCGGGCTGGTACGCCGGTGCGAACCTGGACGCGAAAGAAAGGCCGTCGCGCTGAAGCGCTCGATTGCCGGGTGTACAGTCTCGCAGCGCTCGAGGCCCTGAAGAGCATGGGCGCGCGGCTCGACCGAAATGCAGCATCGCTTGCGGCTCAAGCAGCGCGGATGCAATCGGGCGGCAAACAGGAAACGCCTGTACAGCAGCCCAAGCAGCAGCCGTATCAGCTTGTTCGGTCAAAGTTTATGGAGGGCATTAACCGGAGGAACTCTTAATGTCTGAGCATCCCTTCGCGATCGCATACCGCGCGCCGGTGCTACGTGATGACGTCGTACAAACGCTTCTCAGCGTTGGTTCGCGGCAGTTGAGAAGCCTGGTCGCAAACGGAAAACTTGAACGCGCGGGGGACAAGCGCTTCCATCGGATCAAGTCGTCGAGCTTGTTGCAATACGTCGGCATGCCGGAACTTGAACCCGAAAACTTTGAACCATGGGCGGATTTATGCCTCTTGAAATTTTCCCGGCAACATTCGGAAGTGTTTGGAAGTGATCGGCAATCGAGCATAGTGACAAAGCCGCGGCGCTTGTTGCAGGGTGGGAAGTAGAGGCTATTTCAACATTCAAGAGTTTTGAAAATCTCACCCTGGGGGAAACCGCAAAGGCGCTGAAGGTAGGCGAACAAGCCGTGCGGCGGCTCATCACAGACGGACGCCTGGAGGCGTTTAACGTAGGCCGCCAACTTCGCGTTCCCGCGACGAAGCTGAGCGCGTTCATCGAATCCGGTTGCGCGGGGAAGAAGGCCGCCAAGCGCTCTCTGGCTCCCGGATTGGTGCTCCAGTAATGGAACGACTCGACCTGGACGAAGCCCGCGTAATTTTAAAATCTGGCCGAAAACTCGGATCGGTTTCCTTGTATATGGATGACGCGGAAACGCTTCGTTCTGAGGGTTTCAGTCAGATTTGGGAAAGTGGCGAAGCCGCTCCAGTCGCTCCCGTGAAGAGTGCTGCACCCTACACGCCCCTAACCGTGACGCAACTCTGCCGGCTTGGCGGGTATGCAAAAGCCGCGGCTCCGTTGGTTGCTGCGGGGGCAGATGCGGACACCGTTCAGGAGATCTTGCTCTCCGATCGCCGGGACGAATTCATGTCTTCAATCGCGAACGATACTGCCGATGCGAAGTACGTTCTGCAACTCGCGAGTGTTGCAAATAACCCGCTGTCGAAAGTCGTCGACCGCATGATCGCTGAGCAGGCAAAGGGCAAAGAGTAATGGGAACGATCCTCCAGTCGCAATATGTTTCGGATTGGCTTAGCGGCGACTCCGGCAGCCAATCTTTCGACCAGGTGACGCTCGTAAACACCACCAGCGCGGATATGAAGCTAAAAACGGGTACGATCATGTCGCGCCCCGCCGCAACCGGTAAATTCGTGCAACTCAATCCAACCGCAACGGACGGCACGCAATACGCCTGCTGCATTCTCTTTGACGACATCATTGTCGCGGCAGGAACGGAAGTGCAGGTCACCGTTCTAGCTCGTGAAGCGTTGGTCAAAGACTTGGGGCTGATCTTTCCCGCCGGCATCACGGCGAGTCAAATAATCATCGCGATTGGCAACTTGCAAAGCACATCAATTCAAGTGATAGCGCGCAGCACAGCATAATGTTCGGCAGCGAAACGAAAGGAGAGAACACATGGAAGCGAACGAAAAAACACTACGGGCGGCAATGGCGGAGCGAACGCGCATCGCCGGAGTCTTAGCCGCCAAGCGCACCGAGTTTGAGGCCGCGAATGTAGCTCTAAAACAGAGACGCGTCGACCATGGCCGGCTTGCGGCTGGCAACGCATTGGGCGAATCGAACGATATCGCCAAATCTCAGGCAGCGCTTGACAAGAGCATGGCCTTTGTCACGGACTTGGGCGCCGTTTTTGATGGCATTGAAGAGCGGCTTGCCCGGGCTAATGATGCCCTGATAGCAGCGGCCGAACAATTCCGTGAGCACTTGCGGGTTGAAGATTCGAAGCTGGCGGCCGAGGTGAAAGAGGAGTTTCGTCAGCTTGTTCAGAATACATTCCGTCCCGGTCTCTTGCGGATTCTCGCAAAGGCAGCCAACCGAGACGTCGGAATAAGTTACCAAACGCTGGTCGACATCACGATTCCCGGATTGTCCGGCGAAAGGGATTTGTTGCAACTGCAAACGTCGAAGATCGAACCCGGAACGATGAACGTCCGAGGCTGCTACCCATTCGAAGACGATTTGCAGCTCATGGCGATCGCAAATCAAGAAAATAGCGGAGCAAATCTCTTGCGCGAAGCAGAGCGCGAGGTAGCCAAGTTCAAAAAGCCGGATATGTCGGACGGCAGTTCGAAGCATTTTGCGGTAATGGGCACTGGACGCGCGGCTTAGCAATCCACCAGTGTTGAGGGCACGGACTTGGGCAACTCCTTCCCGAGCCGTGGAACCGACTCCCTGCCGCCTTATTCGTCCGAGGCGGACCACGTCGGCGGTGCCAGCAGGAAGGAATTGAGGTATGCAGTGTCGATTCAGTTTGGACGGCCCGGCTACGACCGCCCTGCTGCGTGCAGCCGGGTAGTAACGCGCCAGGGCCGGTGGTCCTTTGCT
>CAXSIG010000112.1:8781-10908 GCA_964237255.1 uncultured Bryobacteraceae bacterium | reverse complement strand
TCTTAACTGCGGCGATTGAGGCGATGGCAGAGGCATCGGCGATGGCGGAGAAAAATGGCGTGCCTCGCGCGGACCTGCTCAATATGCTCACTTCGACGATTTTCAATTGCCCGATTTATATGAACTATGGCAAGGGTATTATCAACGCACAGTTTGAGCCTGCGGGATTCTCAATCCCATTGATTTTGAAAGACATGCACCTGGTCCAAAGCACCGCAACCGATGCCCGGACTCCCATGCCGATTCTCAATCTACTGATTAACCGCTATCTGACGATGCTGGCCAAAGGGCTGGACCGCTACGATGCCGTCGGTCTCGCGCTAGGTGCGGCTGAAGATGCAGGCTTGCAATGGGACGGGAGCAAATCATGACAAACCACGACACCGATGCGGAGCTTCGAAAACATCTGGTTGATCTCCTGGAGGGCGGCAGCGCGCATATTAAGTTGGCGGATGTCGTTCGCGATTTCCCCTTGGCACGCGCTGGCATCCGGCCGGAAGGCTCGCCGCATTCGGCTTGGGAACTCTTGGAACACATGCGCATTGCGCAGGCCGACATCGTGCTGTTCAGTTCAGGAAAGGATTACGTCGAACTGAAGTGGCCGGATGATTATTGGCCTTCGTCTCCATCGCCGAACGATGGGCAATGGGAACGGTCGGCGGATGCCGTTCGCAGAGATCTGCATCGCTTTGTCGAGATGGTGAAAGATGAAAAGCGAAACCTATTCGAGGCGTTTCCGTGGGCCGATGGACCAACACTGCTGCGCGAGGCTCTTCTAATCGCGGATCACAACTCATACCATCTTGGGCAATTGATGCTGGTGCGATCTATGGTTTCGGCATCGGAATAGATACCACCTTGCCTGCGCCGCGTTCAGCTATCCAAATCATGTCGCCGGCAGGCTCAACCGCAGTTGGCGTTTTAAGTCCTTCTTTGATAACGGTGACGCTGGCCTTATCGCCAGTTACGGTCAGCACCGAAATTTTGCCGCTACCATTTTCGGCGAGAAGCAATTTGCCGTTGGCCGATCGCATACCGTCCGGTCCCTTGACCGGCTGATCCATCCAGATATCGACCGGTTGCCCGGCCCTTCATGAGGCGTCCATCGGAATTCGGTAGAGGTTATTCGAGAATACGTTGTTCACGTACAGCGTGCCGTTCAGAAAGGTAATCCCATCGATACCGTAGAGCGCGCGATCTTCAAGAAACAGTTCGGCGGTGGATGCACCGGCTGGCAGCTTGTAGATTTTGCTATTGGCGGTATCGGATATGTACAGCGCTTTGTCCGGTCCAAGTGCAAAGTCATTGCACGTACTGTTGTCGCCAGGAAGATTCCAACGAAGCTTTTGGGCTCCGGTCGCGAGATCGAAACTCCTCAAAGCGGTTTGGCGCTTGGGTGGCTTTGTCCCTGCTACCGGTGTTAGCTGGCACGTCCACAACGTGTTGCTTGCGGCATCGGCAAGCATTCCGAAAAAGAACGTGCCGGCGCCTTCCGCGCTCGCGTCTACAAACTTTTCAGCGGTGGTCGAACCGGGACGAACTCTGTAGACGAACGGGGTGCTTGCGCTACCGACGAACAACACTCCACCCGGCGCCACCGTCAAACTTTCCGGCTGAGATTTTGCATCGACGATCAGGATGTCAGCTGCAGGCGTAACTTGGGCGACGGCAGCTAATACAGCTACAAAAGCAGCAATACTGCGCGCGATCATTTCGGTGTCACATGAATCAGCGCACCGGGATTGTCATCTTCCAAAAGCCAAAGCGAACCATCGGCAGCCTCTTCCACATCGCGAACGCGGTGGCCTACATCCCAGCGCTCGGCAGTTTTAGCGCCGCCATGGCCGTCGAAGACCACGCGGATCAGCACTTTGCTGGCTAAGCCGCTGATGAGCCCATTTCCATTCCATTGCGGAAACGTCTTTGTACCGCGATAGAACATGATGTTGCCGGGGGCGATGATCGGCACCCAGTAGATTACCGGCTTTGCCAAGTCGGGTCGCGTGTCATGACTGGGAATCGGCACGCCGTTATAGTTCATACCGTAGGAAACGAGCGGCCAACCGTAATTCTTACCTTTTTCGATGAGGTTCAGCTCGTCGCCGCCGCGCGGCCCGTGCTCCACTT
>CAXSIG010000112.1:7779-8771 GCA_964237255.1 uncultured Bryobacteraceae bacterium | reverse complement strand
AAGGCGTGCGGACGCCGGTGGCCCAGGTTTCAGCGGGGGTAGTATTTGGGCCGGGAAAGGTGTAGGTGCTTACCACTTTCGCGGTCTTTGCGGTTTCGGTGTCACGGGGAGGATCGATAAGAGGGATCTCGCGGGCGCCGGCTTTTCCGAAACCCGGATTTCCGGGAGCCGGTTTGCCATCCAGCGTAAGTCGGAGAATCTTGCCTTCGGGTTGATCCGGATCCTGGGCCGGGGTCATGCGCTGTCGATCGCCAACCGTGAGGAACAGGTACTTGTTGTCCGGCGAGAAAGCGATTTGCGCGCCTTCCTGGCCACCTTTGCCCCTGGGCATTTGGCGCCACAAAACTTCGAAGTTTTCGAGTGCGGCCGAGGTAGCTGTCACGTTCAGTTTGGCTCGCGCGAGCGCCAATCCCCCACCGTAGTCACCGGGCTCAGCATAGGTGAGATAAACACTCTTGTCTGTTGCGTAGGTCGGCGAAAGAAAGATGCCATGCATGCCGCTCTGGCCCTGGAAATAAACTGCGGGCGTGTTGGATAC
The DNA here is from genome assembly GCA_964237255.1 of uncultured Bryobacteraceae bacterium. GTDB lineage: Bacteria > Acidobacteriota > Terriglobia > Bryobacterales > Bryobacteraceae > JALYXI01. Next base: position 8,233 of record CAXSIG010000112.1, on the reverse strand, counting down.
CTGGACCGTCTCTCCCTTCTGCGATACCAGCCAGACGGGCCCCACCTTTTCCGTAACCAGCATGCGGCCATCGGGCAGGAAGGCCAGCCGCCAGGGCAGCTTAAACGTGCTCACCGTGGTCATGGTGAAGGGCATACTGTCCTCAGGCTTCTGTTCGCCCATGTTGACCTGAGTCCAACCCACGATCGACACAAAATTGAATACCAGTGCCGCTTTCGCCAATTTCATCGACATTCCTTCTAGTTTCGTACACTACCGTGGGCCGCGCCAAATCGGCGTATCCTACTTGTTGCCTTATCGGATCGACATCGCCGACCCGCCTTCGGGTGCGCTTGACGCTCTTATGAATTTAGGAGCGCTGGATGTGGAGACCTGGAACGATGGGATTGCGGTGCTTCTGCCCGACAGCGTGACGCCGCATAGAGTGACCGCTGTGCTGGGTGTGGTCAGCATG
>CAXSIG010000112.1:0-7765 GCA_964237255.1 uncultured Bryobacteraceae bacterium | reverse complement strand
CGCGGCATTCGTATCGGCAGCCTGCTGGTTGCACCAACCCACATTGTTACCTCACCGAACGCGTTGAAGTTGACGGATTCGGCTGCTTTTGGAACAGGGCATCATCCCACCACAGCCCTGTGCATCGAAGCGATTGAGGATACCTTGGCGACCGAACTCTTCGACAGTATCCTTGATGTCGGAACGGGATCAGGCATTCTCGCCTTGGCCGCGCTGATCATGGGTGTCCCCCAAGCGGTCGGCGTGGATATCGATGCGGATTCGCTCGGCGCGGCTGCGGAGAATGCGCGCCTGAACGACATGACGGACCGGCTGCGGCTGATTCTCGGCGGGCCGAGCGATGTCAAGGGCCTGTGGCCACTGATCGTTGCGAATGTGCTGGCTGCTCCGTTGATCGGAATGGCGCCAATTCTCGTGCGGCTATTAGCCGGCCGCGGTCGACTGATTCTTTCCGGAATCTCCTGGTCGCTTGAACCGGAAGTACGGAGCGCGTATCAGCGCTTCGGAATCCGGCATATGAGCGCGAGAACGCGGGATGGGTGGACGGTTCTTACGGGTCAGGCTTCCTGGTGAAGAAAGGGTTTAGTGAATATAAGCCCAGCCCGCTTCCTGCTTCTTCACCATCTCCGCGATCCCCGAATCTACTTGTCCGGCGAAGCGAAACATGTCCTCAGTTTTCACGTTCCGCGTTTTCATCGAATTTCTGCACGCAACCAGTTTGACCCCCGCTTCCGAAAGCTTCTTCAGCGGCTCCTCATACTCCTTGCCGGCTTTGGTCAGCATCAACAGTCCCGGTCCGTAAAAAACAACTTCGACTTGCGTGCCGCCATCGTCGGCCAGAGCTTTCATCGTGTTGTTAACATGCAGTATCAGGGAACTCCAAGCAGGTCCCTCTGGCTCTGTCAGTTGGATCACGACGTGATGCTTCGGCTCGGCCGGCGTTTGCGAGAATGCGGCGTTACCCAAGAGAAGAGCCAAAGCGGGCACAAAGAGAAGGGCTTTTTTCATATGCGCTATTTTCGCACCGTTTGGCATTCCAGACCCAGCAGCGTCTCAGCCACGCGGCCCTTCGGACTAGAACTCCACAACGCGGCGCTCACGGCTCGACCGGTAAATGGCATCGATGATTTGCACTACCTTGCGGCCCTCTACTCCGGGGACCGGAACTGGGCGGCCTTCGATCAGCGCGTCGAGAAACCCGGCGATTTCCAGCGTGTGAAAGTGCACGGCGAGATCGCCGACCGAGTAGTGGTCAACTTCGGCCGCTTCGCCCGGCACCGTCCAAATATCATTAAAAGGAGGTACGCTTTGCCCGGACATGCCGGCGACAAAGGTTGCGCCTGAATCCGTTTCCGCGCCAATAGAAGCGCCGTTCGCACCATGAATGTGAATCTTGGTCCATAGTCCCGGCTTCTGCGACAAGCTCACGACAACGCTTCCCACGCCGCCGTTCACGAAACGGAGCGTCGCGATTGCGGTGTCTTCCACTTCGATATACGGATGGCTGACGTTCACGGCAACACCTGAGATTTCCGTCACCGGCCCCATCAGCCACTGGAGGATATCCAGATGGTGCGGCGATTGATTGATCAGAACGCCTCCTCCTTCCGTTTCCCATTTACCGCGCCAGGGATCCGACCGATAGTATGCTTCATCTCGCCAGCTATACATCGCCACGGTCCCTAGAACAGGGCTGCCGATCTTGCCGGCATCAATCGCATCCTTCATGCGTCGAACAGGCGGATACAAACGTCGTTGGCTAACGACACCTAATTGCATCTTGTTGCGTTCCGCCGCGGCGAGCATCCGGTCGCAATCGTCTAAGGAGGCCGCGAGCGGCTTTTCCACCAGGACGTGTGCCCCATGATCCATTGCTTCGATGGCGGCATCCGCGTGAAGAGGATGCGGCGTACAAAGGAACACAGCTTGCGCGCGCTCACGTTCAACAGCATCCGATACGGAAGCGTAAGGCTTGCCGCCGTACTTAGCTGCAAAGGCTTCCGCGCGCTCACGGCTGCTATCGACAACAGCTACCAATTCCGATTGCGGTAATGAAGCGAGTGCCTGGCCGTGAAGTCCTCCGACTTTCCCGCACCCAACAAGCGCAGTCTTCACTCGAAATATTTCCGATTCATCCGGTGAAGGAATTCGAGCGATTCGCGCATCTCGCCCATTCCGTTCATGCCGTCTTCGATACTTACCCAACCGCGATAATCGGCGGCCTTCAGAAGTTGAAAGATAGCGTCGTAGTCATTGATGCCCTTTCCTGTGACGCCATGTTGCAAGGAGCCATCGGGAGCAAGCCACCGATCGCTCGCGTGCATGCTACAGACATAGGGCGCCACTTCGCGAAGCAGCTCTACTGGATCGTCCCCGGCCACGACTGCGTTCGAGGGATCGTACTGTACTCCGAACGCGGGATGGCCTTGGAACTCGCGCACGACGCGGAGAAACAAGGGAGCCTTCTGGGCAAATTCGGGAGCCGTCCACTTGCCGTCTTTAAAGTGGTTCTCCAGCCCGAGTGTTACATGTTGCTCAAGCGCTATAGGCAGCAATTGATGAATCGATTCGAACACCCAAGACCTTGTTCTTCGTCAACTTCCGGTCGTCGCTGCCCGGTTAGGACTCGGCACACCGTTCCCTCGCCGCCCAACCGTCGCGTCACCGCGATCATGGCGGCTTCCCGCTCTACTTCTCTCTTTCGCGCGTCCGCGTCCGGCTGCGCGAAGTCAGGGGAACAACAGAACATCGGCATGGCGAAACCGGCGTCGCGAATGGCGTTGCCTACGCGGTCCACTTCGGCATTGTCGAACGACGGGAAGAACCCTTCGTACATCTCCAGCCCGTCGGCGGGAAGTTGTTTCGCTTGGTCGATCCAATCGAAAACTGTCATGGTGCGCTTGGTGGAAATCGCATCCAGATAGCATTTGGGGAAGGCGGAAATTTTCATGCTCTTCTAACCACGAAGTAGGGCTGGCCCGGGCGATTGGGCAGGAAGCCTGGATAAAGTCCGGCTTTGCCTCCCGCTGTTCTCACCTCGAAATAGTATTCAATCGGATATTGCGTGTTTGTATAGTCCGATGGAATCACCGCGCGAAAAGAGTTCCCGGATGCCGTCATCTCCGTAGATTCGTATCGCTCCGCCTGGTCCACATGCCGGTACCAGAGACGCACCGACTTCGTCTTCTCCCGAACAGAAAGCTCGACAGGTAATGGCCGATTTGCCGTAAATGCGTCGGCCGGCTTATGGCTCGCCGATAGCGGGACGCGAACAGCGGTCGTAACCTTCGAATCCGATGGCGGCTTAGCGTCTGCAAGCTTAGCGTCCGCCAGCTTCGCGGCCAGCAAGTCGATGTCGCGATCTATCGCGGGAAGACGATCCGACCAGTGCCCTCGCAATTGCGGAAGCTCGCCCACCGTAATGTCGGAAAGGTAAACACCGGTCGCTCTTGCGGCCGTTTCCGCGAACGCCGATCGCGCTTTCCGGTACCAGGCGAGACACTGCTCCAGAGCCTTCCGATCTCCGGTCTTTTCGAAGGTTCTGTACAACACCCCGGACTGGAATTTCGCTGCGAAGAAACGTCCCATTCCGATTTGGATTGCGATATCGATTGCGAAGCGACGGTATTCCGGTCCATCGGCGTAGGCGGCTGTCTTGTTCGCCTCCGTGAGACCGGCTTGCGCCGCCGCCGCCCATCCGTCCAGCCACTGAGCCACTTCGATAGGCGAGTACTTCGCGTCAGCATCGCCCGCCAGAAGCGCGTCCGCAAAATCATTCATGCGCGAGAACAATTGCGGATCGAGCGGGCTTACATTTCCGAAGACTTTCGGCGCCGGCGTGTCTGAGTAAGGTCCGGGGTGGCTTGCGTCCACCAGTGACTGGTTGGTATAAATCTCGGGCCAGTAGTTGTTGTTGGCCGCGGAAGGCAAGTGGGCGGTGGTAACCAGCGGCAGAATGCGGCTGGCATTCGCAAGCGCCGATTCCACGGATGGGGCGCCCGCGCCAAAGCTTTTCCGTAGATAACGTTGCCATGCGTCGGGATCCGCATCGGGATTGTAGAGGAGCCGCCCCCAAACGCGGTGCCTGTAGTCGTACTTCTACCGATACCACCGCGGACGAAGCGTGGCATCGGCGTAAGCACAACGGTCACCCGCGATGCCCGATCCACGACGGCCTTTGAAGGACAGCGGCTCGCAGATATCGACACCGCTACTGCCGCAAAAGCCGAAGGCGCGTGAGTAGGCCGCTGCTGATTGCGGGTCGCCCCACAGTAGCAGCCGCTGAGTGCCCGGCCAGATACGATGGATCACTTTCCATTGGCGGTTTTCGCGGAGCAGGTCGCCGTAGCCGTATCGGAGGAAGTTGCGGGAACCGGTGCTGAACCTCATGAGCCCGGTCGCATCTTTTCGCGGCTTCTCCTCGGACCGGATATCGGCCTGGTGATAAGGAAGGCCCATGTGCTCCGCCCAGTACTTGGGAGACAGACGGAGCGGCAGCTTGGTGGCTACGGCCATGTCGAGCATCGTCTGGTCCATGCCCTTCGAGTGCATGTCCAAGTCGACACGGCGACCGCATGTCGACACACCATCGAAGACGGTTCGCCAGAAATCGTAGCTGCCTTCCTCCACGCCGCTTTCGCCGTGGACACGGAATGTGACGCCGCTGATCGCGGGGCACGTTTTCAGAAGCAAGCGAACGGCATCGCGGCAGTAGGGTCCGTGGTTCTCTCGCGTGATGCCTTCCACGGTATAGTTCGCTTTCGGGCTATCGATCCACTGATAGCCGTGCATCCAGAGACCTAACTGAAAGTCGATCCCGTGCGCTACGGCTTGTTCGCTAATGAACTTGAGCATCGCCAGATTGTTGTCGCGCTCAGAATTGGGAAGCTGCGGAACGCGCACCTGGTAACCGGGGACGTCCAGCAGGAACGGATAGCTGAAGAGGAAATAAGCATCGGTCACCTGGCGAATGAAGTCGTAGCCGATTCCGAGCGCCAAGTGGAAACGATTGAAGCGCCCGTTCGCAAGCATGGTGAAGTAGCGCGGCCACATTTCGCGATCGTTGTACCAGGGCTTGTCCTCGACGTCGCTGCAGAACATGCGGGTCACGCTTCGAATTTCGTTCGCAGGCTGTTCGACGATAGATTTGTCGACGGTAAGCGCGGCGATCGGATCAGAAGAGTTGTTTACCCGGTCGGCTAATTCGAGGACGGCATAACCGAGACCGCGCGAATCGGCGCCGGTCGCGAGCAAAGCCACGGACGACGGTACCAAGGCGAGCGCTTCGGGTACGTTCGGCAGCGCGACTCGCGAACCTTGCTGGACATCTCGCGCGGCCTTGGACTGGTGCTCAGCAATCAATATCCGCACATTGCCGGGTTGAGCCTGCCTGACATTGTCACAGCGTTGTACCGGGGCGTCGTGAGCCACCAACGCGCTTTCCAGTTCCCCGATTGCCCAGTGCGAGATCCCCGGATCCACGATCAGCGATACTCCGCGCGACGGGGCGGCTGTTGCGGAGGTTGCCGCCGCGGTCGCCGCCAGAAACTCACGACGACTCAGTCTCGATTTCATGGTGTCTATGATTTTAAATCGCCGCGACGGCGGCTTCCAGTTCCTCAAGCGACCCGGCAAAGAAGTGGTCGGTCGCGGGTATGTAAATCAGGCGCTTGGGTTCAGCGAAGTTTTGGAACAGCAGGTTGAGCGCTTCACGCGGACCGAACTCATCCTCCGTGCTTTGAATGAAAATTTTGGGCACGGTGCAGTTGCCCAGGTACGTGTTGTCTTCGCGCCAAGTCGGGAAGCCGACAGCAATCAAGCGAGTGGCGCTTTCCAGAGCGCAGCCTAAACGCAGGATAATGCGCGAACCGAATGAAAAGCCGGCCAACGCGAAGGGAAGATCGGGATACCGCTCGCGAAGCCAGACGAGCGCAGCACGCGCGTCTTCCAACTCTCCGACCGCTTCATCATAAACACCTTCGCTCCGGCCCACCCCGCGAAAATTGAACCGCAACACCACGCAGCCCGATTGCCGCAGCCCGCGCGCCAATCGATATACTACCTTGTTGTGCATGGTGCCGCCATGCTTGGGATGCGGGTGGCATACCAGTACCGCTTCCCGAGGCTCGCCCGATTCCGGTTCTTCCAGTAAAGCTTCCAGCGCACCCGCCGGGCCGGTCAGCGTATGCGCTTCTATCCGTCGCGCCACGCCGCTAGTTGGTACGGAAATTGATGAATTGCAAATCCAGCTTGAAGTCCTGCGAGCGAAGTAGCGCAATCGCTTGCTGCAGTGTGTCGCGGTCCTTGCCGCTAACGCGGACCAGATCTCCGTTAATCGCAGCTTGCACCTTCAGCTTGCCGTCTTTGATCGCCTTCACAATCTCTTTCGCTTTCTCGGACGGAATGCCGGATTGCAGTGTCACTTCCTGCTTAACGGTCCCGCCGCTAGAGGGGATGATCGTACCGTAAGTCAAACCCTTGAGCGACACCTTGCGCTTCACCAGCTTGCCCTCCAGGATTTCGATTACCGCCTTCAGTTTGTAATCGTCCGAACTTGCCAGCGTCAGCTTTTTATCTTTTTCGTTCAGCTCGATGGACGATTTCGAGTCCTTCAGGTCGTAGCGGGTGATCAGTTCTTTCTGAGCCTGCTGAACGGCATTGAGCACTTCCGGCATCTCAATCTCGGAGACGACATCGAAGCTGTTATCGGGCATATGGTTTCAGGTTAAGCGAAACCAATACTTTTTCGGTAATACGGTCGGTTAAATCGGGTAGCGCCTGATCGAGCGCCAATACGACAGCGGCCCGCACCTGCTCAGGATCCAGAATGACCACGCCGCGACCCGGCCGAGCTTTCCCGCCTGTGGGCGAGCTCTTCTTCGCCTGGCCCGCTTCGTTCAAAAGCGCGGTGGCTTCGAAAGGCTTCTTCAGCGTTGCGTCTGCGCCGCAATTCTTTACCTCGGCTTCGTCAAACGGTTCCATCGCGCCCGCGGTCAGCACAACGCGTACGTCCGGCGACTCGCGCTTCACAGCACGGCAAATGTCATAGCCCGAAATCCCAGGCATGGAAATATCCGCGATCACCAGAGATGGAGAGTACCCGTTTAGGCGAAGCATCGCCGTATCGCCATCGGACACGGTAACTACTTCCCACCCTTCGCTACGAAGGAGTTGCTCGCCCATGCGCTGGGCGTGAGGACTATCGTCCGCTAGCAGCGCCCGCACGTTATTGCGGAGTCTTCACAGTTGGCTGAGCGGCCGCTGCGGCCTTTTCCTGCTTCGTGAGCTTCTTTTTCTTGATCTTTTGCGCTACCGCAGGGCGATTGGTCGGCAAGGGTTGGTTATCGGCCGGCTTCGGTCCGCTCGCCTCACTACCTGGCGCGGCAGGCGTGCCATCGGGGTTAGCTCCAACGGCGGGCGAACCAGGGTTCTGGCGCGCGTCCGGTTTGGTGTCGATATCGGTGGATGTATTATTCACGCCGACCGTCACGTCGGATGTTGTTGCGCCGCCCACCGTTCCCGCACCGCCCGTTACCGGAACATTCGGCACGCTAACAGGAGTGGGAGGACGCAGGGCTTGCATGGAGGGGCTTCCCGTCTTCGCCGAGGTATTCGTCTCCGGGCCGCGTCGCAGGATGCTCATGCTCTTGTGCATCATCCCGTTCTTCTTGAAGTTTTCCTGCTCGTATTTCATCCGCGCCTCAGCCGCGGGATCGGCTTGCGGCACCGGGCGCAAACCTTGCTCGACACCTATGTCGGCAACCGT
>CAXSIG010000111.1:0-10918 GCA_964237255.1 uncultured Bryobacteraceae bacterium | reverse complement strand
TTCAAAATGGGTTACGACTTCCTGTATCTGCAGGCGAACTATTTCCAGCTTGGGCAGCCGAGCGGCGTTTTTCAATTCGACAACATGACATCCGGCCTGCAACCAAACGGGCAACCACTGTCGAACACGGGTAATCTCTTCGCAGGCGTGGAGCTTGGATATGTCCGCCAGGCAAATTTCACGTTGTACACCACTACCTGGCTTCCCCGCGATACCACCCATAGTCTCTACTTCCAGGACGATTGGAAGTTCTCTCGCAACCTGACCTTGAATATCGGTTTGCGATGGTCTACCGAAAGCCCGTATCACACGGCTCACGATCTAATCAGCAACTTCAGCCCGACCGCTATTGATCCGGTAACCGGCAAACTCGGCGGGATCATTCATCCCAAGGGCGGTCTCAACGATCGCTATTTGAAGAACTTCCAGCCGCGCTTCGGGCTTGCATGGCATCCGCTAGAGCGCCTGGTGGTGCGTGGTGGTTTTGGCATCAACACTGTCGATATTCGCTTCCCGAACGCTCTCCAGCAATTCGATGAATACCAGGCCCAGATTGTGCAGCAGCAAGCTCCAGGGGACCCCAGACCCCTATACCGCATTAGCCAGTTCCCGGGCATTCCGGCGTTCCCAATTCGTGCGGACCAGAGCTCGCCTTACGTTGGCACGAATTACGGCTCGCGCAGCGCGTATTGGATTGACGGCAAACTGCACCCCGGCTACGTGATGAATTGGAATCTCAGCCTGCAATATCAGTTGAAGACCAACAACCTGTTGAAGTTCACCTATCAGGGATCGGCAGGTGTGGACTTGGTGGAAAGCTGGAACAGAAATTTGTTTCCCACCAGCTTCGGCGCGAATGATCCGGCATTGCGTGCCGCCGCTTATGCCGCACCGCAAAATTATCTGCCGTTCCCTAATTTCGGCGCGATCAATTACATGTCCAACACCGGACATTCCACGTATCACTCGGGGACGGTTCAGTTCCAGAAGCGCTACTCGCAGGGTCTTGTGCTCGACACGTACTACACGTATTCCAAGGCCCTGGACGATTGCGATAACGATTACGGCGTCTGCTCCGGTGTAGCGCCGGTGGAAAATCGCAATCTGAACAAGGCGCGCGCCGGTTATGACCGTCGCCACGTATTTGTGACAAGCGCGACCTATGAGTTACCGATCGGCAAAGGGCGACGTTTCGTAAACAACAACAAGTTCCTGGATTATATAGTTGGCGGTTATGAGATCGCCTGGATTCAGAGCTTCGAATCCGGCAATCCCTTTGGCGTTACGTTTTCCGCTTCCAGCACGACAAACAATTACTTCACCAGTGCCGGCAATCAGGTGCCGAACTTAACTTGCAACGGCATCTCCATGCCTCAATTCGGACTGGGAGATTTCATCGGTGGCAATCGCTTTAATCAAGCTCTGGAGAATCCGGTGCTTCCGATTGGTTGCTTCGCGGCTCCGGCGCCCTTCACGCCGGGGAACGCGGGGCGCAACATCATCACCGGTCCTGGTGTCATCTATTCGCAAGCATCGGCAAAGAAAAACTTCAAGCTCAACGAACGGTTTACTATGCAGGTCCGCTTCGATTTCCAAAACCCCTTCCACAACTACGGTTTCAATAATCCGAGCAACAACGTGGATTTCAGGAATCCGCAGTTATTTGGGAAGATCACCGGAGATCAGACCACGGCTTCATTCACTGGCCAGCCGATCATGAATCTGATGCTGCGGTTGAGCTTCTGACGAAACGCGTGCGATAAAGTGTTTGGCATGAGTCGAAATCGATTGGGTCTGGCGCTGCTTCTGACAGCGGCATCGGCCAACGCGCAGGTGGCGATGCTCTCGCGTGAGCAGTTGATGAAGTACACGGAGAGCTACAAAGGAGACCGCTTCCCCGATGGGCGTCCGAAAGTTGACGACCGGCTCCTGAAAAAGATGGAGGGTCTTTCGGCGGAAGAGGTTTGGGCGGTGCTGCCGGGCGAGGGGTACAAGAACCAGTACGAAGGCAATTTCCGGATTCTACATCCGGAGAAGAAGTTGATCGGGCGGGCGGTAACCGTGCAATTCATGCCGTCGCGTCCCGATATGAAAGTCCCGAACGAAGCGGACGCGCGAGCCAAAGGCGTGATTAATCCTGGCAATCAGCGCGTTCTGGATATGCTTCAGGAAGGCGATGTAATTGTCGCCGACCTTTTCGGCAAGATCGAAGGCGGCACGCTGGTCGGCGATAACCTGGCTAATTACATCTATGCCGTCACGCATCGCGGAATGGTAGTCGATGGCGCGATTCGCGATCTTGAGGGCATTTTCCAGATTCCCATGGGCGCCTACTTTCGCGGCGTTCATCCGACGCCGATCTCGCAAGAAGTCATGATTACCGGGATCAATGTTCCGGTCCGGATTGGGGATGCGACAGTCCTACCCGGTGACGTGGTGTTCGGCGATCGCGAAGGCGTATATTTCGTTCCGCCGCACCTCATCCGAAAAGTGCTGGACAAGGCCGACGAAACTCACATTCATGACGAATGGACGCAGGACAAATTCCTGCATGAAACGAGCAAATACAAGTCCAGCGAGATATACGGATCGCCGCGCGATCCGAAGGTGAAAGCGGAATATCAGGAGTACCTGAAAAAGAAGTTGGCCGAGTTACACGCGAAGGAAGGCGAACTTCCAAAGGAGTAAACAATGAGAATCTCTCGTAGACAGGCGATCCAGTCGATTGGAGCGGGTGCCTTAGCTGCTAACGCGACTTCGGCGGCACAGGTTCCTGCCGCTCCAAAAGAGAGCGCGGGAACGCCCAAGTTAGTCGTTGGAATGCCGGACGGCGGTGTCGGTCCGGGCGGCGATTCAAAAGAAGCCGCGATCCGAATCAAACAAATCGGAGTCAATCACGTGCTCAGCGGCGGGCCGAGCGCGCTTCCCTGGACAGAAGCGTCCCTCAACGCCATGATGGAGCCGTACAAGGCTGCCGGTGTTTCCGTAAGTAATTTGATGATCAACGTGTCGCCTGACATTATTTACGGCAGAAAGGGCGAGAAGCGTGATGCGGATATCGAGAAGATCAAACAATCGGTAATCGCCGCAGGCAAGGTGGGCTTGCCTTTAGTCGAATACAACTTCTACGCCCATCGCGCGATGGAAGGCTACTTTCTTGAGATTGACGACGAGCGCGGAAAATCCGGTTGGACCGGGTTCGATTATGACCTGGTTCAGAATCCCGGCCAGCAGTACCACACGCGGCCGGAAGAGAAAGGAATGAAGTTTCGCGATCTTCCAGCGTTGTCGCAAGAGGGTGCGCACACGCTCGACGAAATGTGGACGAACGTTACATATTTCTTGAAGGCGGTGATTCCGACCGCGGAGAAAGCGAACGTTCGAATGGCCCAGCATCCCAATGATCCGCCGGCTCCGATCAGCCGGAAGTCGGAACAGATCATGGGGACGGTTGCAGGGTGGAAGAAGCTGATTTCCATCGTGGACAGCCCGGCAAACGGAATCACGTTCGATTGCGGTGTGACTCGAGAGATTGGCGAAGACCCTGTTGAAGTATGCCGATACTTCGCGTCGCGCGATCGCATCAACCACGTCCATTACCGTAACGTGATGGTGATGAAGCCGTACGAACGGTATCGAGAAGTGTGGATCGATGAAGGCGTGAACAACATGTTCGCGATCATGAAAGAACTGGTGAAGAACAAGTACAGTCACCTGATCTATCCCGAGCATCCGCGACGCTTGAACTACGATTCGGAGCGCTACGCCATTCCGGGTTATCCAGGCGCCGGCGGCTATGCAGCGATCGCTTACAACGTGGGCTTTGCGCGCGCGATGATCCAAGCCGCGATGTCCTAACGGCTATACAGGAACGTCGACCGAGTTCAGGATTTCGCGCACTACCTGATCTCCATGCTGAGATCTCTGTCCGTTCAGGGCGGCGCGTGCGCGTACCACACAGCGGTGCCCACAAACCGGAATCGCAAGTCGCTTCACGTCGTCTGGAATCGCGTAATTACGGCCATCGAGAAAGGCCGATGCCTGGGCCGCGCGAAACAGTGCTTGACTGCCTCGAGGGCTTACGCCGAGTTCGAGCGACTCATGCTTGCGCGTTCGTTCGACAATATTGAGTAGATAGTCCGCGACCGCATCATTTACGGTGACTCGGTGCACTTCGCGCTGCATGTCAAGCAGGCCTGCGGCGTCGGTAACAGGACCCGCCGATCGATCGTGCGAGGACTGCCGAAGAATCTCGCGTTCGCTCGCCGCATCGGGATAACCGATGCGTAGGCGCATCAGAAACCGATCCAGTTGGCTTTCGGGAAGCGGATACGTGCCATGGTGCTCGGCGGGGTTTTGCGTAGCGACCACCATAAATGGATCGGGAAGGGGAAGCGTGCGCCCGTCTACCGTAACCTGCCCTTCATTCATCGCTTCCAGTAGAGCGGACTGAGTCTTGGGTGTGGTGCGATTAATTTCGTCGGCCAGCAGGAAGTTGGTGAATACCGGACCGGGCTTGAACTCGAAGTCTTCGGAGTGGGCGTTATAAATCGTGACGCCCAGCACGTCGGAAGGGAGCATGTCGCTGGTGAACTGGAGACGGTGAAAGCCGCAATCGATAGCGCGCGCCAGGCCGTGCGCGAGAGTGGTCTTACCGACGCCCGGAACATCTTCAATCAGCAGATGACCACGCGCCAGCAGACAGATAACCGCCAGGCGAACAGCTTCCGCTTTGCCGCGCAGCACCGCGCTAAGCGAAAGCTGCAAGGCTTCGGCGACCATGTTAACTTCCAGATTACACTCCGGCTTCTAGCCGCGGCCAATGAACGGCATGGCCGTCGCCATGACGGTCAGAAACTGAACGTTCGCGTCCAGCGGCATGGTGGCCATGTAGACCACAGCATCGGCAACGTGCTGAACGTTCATTCGTGGCTCCACCATGGTGGAACCGTTCGCTTGGGGAACGCCTCCCGTCATCCGTTCCGTCATCTCCGTCGCGGCATTCCCGATATCGATCTGGCCGCACGCGATGTTGTGGGGCCGGCCGTCGAGCGAGAGCGCGCGCGTAAGACCGGTGATCGCATGTTTGGTTGCCGTATAGGGCGCTGAATTCGGACGCGGCACATGCGCGGAGATGGAGCCGTTATTGACGATGCGGCCACCTTGGGGCGACTGGGTTTTCATCAGACGAAACGCTTCCTGTGCGCACAAGAAGGAGCCCGTAAGATTGACATCCACCACCTTGCGCCATTGGTCTAAAGTAAGTTCATCGAAGGGCACGCCCGGCGCACCGATGCCGGCGTTGTTGAATAAAACATCCAAGCGTCCAAAGCGTTCGCGAATCTGAGTGAACAGAGTGTGGATGGAGTCGGGTTGACTTACATCCGTAGGGGCCGCGAGTGTTTCAGGACCGCAAAGCGCGGCGGTTTTTTCGAGTTCTTCGGGACGGCGTCCCGCTAACGCGAGAGTGAAGCCGGCTTTAGCCAGCGCTATGCTCACGGCGCGCCCGATGCCGCTACCCGCTCCTGTAACTAGTGCAATTTTCATATTGGTATCGATTCGTCAACGGTTTCCGCCCGCATCTTCGCGACGACTAAACGAATCTCTTCGGCCGTCACTTCCGGCGGTACCGCTTGGCGGAGCGGCTTTAGCCATTGTGCCCCATGAGTCCTTACTGCCGCTTCGATGAGCGTCCGGTGAGCTTCAGCTACCCAGCGATCGTCAAACGCGAGTTGGTTGCGCTCCACCAGATCGGCGACCATGCCGATCACGGTACTGAGCTGGCGATCTCGCAGTTGAGCGATTTCCGTGAAAGATTTGCCATCGTTCAGAAGCCGCAAAGTTTCTTCCGCTGGAGTGGGTCCGGACTGATAGGGTGTCGCGCTTGCGCGGCTGCCGGTTTGATAATCGTGCAGCACGGCGAGAATCTGATCGCCAAATTCGTCCGCTTTGCGCTCGCCGATCCCTACGACGCCTCGGAGGCCGGGGACGGAGATGGGGCGCTTGGCGCAGAGATCGATCAGGGTGGCGTCCGTCAGGATCATAAATGCCGGCACGCCGTTCGTCTTCGCGAGATCGCGTCGCCATTCTTTAAGTAGTTCGAGAAGGGCTTGGTCAGCAACCGGCGGCGCTGTGGGTTGCGGTCTTGGGGACGAAGACGACGGCTTGGGAGAAGGGGAGCGAGACGAGTTCGGATTCACCCACACAGGCAAACCCGCGCACACATCGCACGCGCCGCAGCCTTCCCATTTGGGAGTCTCGCCAAAATGAACGCAGATTTGCTTGTGACGGCACTCGTCGCTTTCAGCGAAGCGTTTGACTGCGTGATAACGCTCCCAGGCGCGATTGCGTTCCGCCGGATCTTTTAGTTGCTGAATAAAAAATGAGAGGAGACCGAAGTCTTTGGGCTGCCAAAGAAGCAGGCAATCGGCCGGAAGACCGTCGCGGCCCGCTCGCCCTGCCTCCTGATAATATTGCTCGATTGACTTCGGCAGCGCCAAGTGAATCACCGATCGCACCGTCGCTTTATTGATACCCAAACCGAACGCCAGCGTGCCGACCAGGATGGGGATCTCGTCCGACATCCATCGCTCCTGATTGCGAGCGCGGATTTTCGTTTCCATTTGTCCGTGATAAGGAACGGCGCGGATGTTGTTTTCGCCCAGAAGGTCGACCGTTGATTCCACCGTGGCCACAGTGGGGGCGTACACAATGATATTGCTCCCCGCTTGGGCGCGAACCGCATTCAGGAGATAGCGGCCCTGAGTCTTCGAATCGCACTTCTGGACCAGATACTGAAGATTCGGACGGTGGAAGCTGACGATGTATTTATCGGGATCGCGGAGTTGCAACTGCGCGATGATGTCGTGGCGAACGCGGCGAGTGGCGCTGGCGGTGAACGCGGCTATCGGCTTATTCGGAAAGTTTTCGCGAAGACGGCTCAGTTGACGATACTCGGGCCGGAATTCATGTCCCCATTCAGAGATGCAGTGCGCTTCGTCGATGGCGAAAAAGGAGATAGGGACGCGCTTCAGCCAGTTGACCGTATCTGCGCGAGCCAAACGTTCCGGCGACAGATAAAGCAGGCGAAAAGCGCCGCGCTGAGCATCACGAACTGTATCGAGTTGGTCGGGCTGCGCTTGTGCGCTGTTGAGCACGGCGGCGGGGATGCCCATCTGCGCAAGTTGCGCGGCTTGATCCTGCATCAAGGAAATGAGTGGGCTGACAACGATGGCCGTCTGATTCGAAACCAGCGCGGGAAGCTGGTAACAGAGGCTTTTTCCGCCTCCTGTGGGCATAATCACGGCGACATCGCGTTGAGCCAGGATGCTGCGGACAATGCGTTCCTGCTGGGGTCGAAACGTGTCGTAACTCCAATAGCGGCGCAGGGCAAAGTTAAGTTGATCTTGGGCCGCGGGCGCGTCGACGGTTAGTGCTTCCACCAAAATACGATTGTCTCGCAGCGGCGGTTTCGCGCGTACTACTTTGGAGCGATAATATCGATCTCGTTCTGTAGCGCGCGACTGTTCAGATTCTTTACGTGCGCCAACGCAGCTTTCGCCTCCGCCTCACGGCCGGCACGTTTGTAGGCGATGGCGAGTTGATAGAAAATCGCCGAACGCTCCGGCTTCAGCTTGGCCGCTTGCTGAAGCTGACGAATGCCTTCATCCAAATGGCTACGCTCCACGTTCAAGCGCCCCAAATAGTAGAGCGGTCCCCAAAAGTCCGGAGTTAGATCATGAGCCTTGGTCAGTAACTTAGCCGCTTCTTCCGGCTTTTCCCTCCAGAAAAGAGCACCCAAAAAATACTTCGCCTCTGCATCGTCCGAACCGGCTTGCCGAAGTTCGGCTTCGGCTTCGCCATCGCGACGTAAGCTGGTCAGCGTTTTTCCAAGTTCCCGATGCGCGTCTGGGAAGTGAGGATCCGCAGCGAGCGATTGGGCAAAGAAAGTCACCGCTTGTTCGAAGTCTCCTGTTTCATAGCTCGCTTTTCCCATCAAAAAGTTGGCGAGCGCAGGTTTTACCATGGCCATCATCTTCTGGTAGGCGGAATGTGCCTCGTCGTTGCGCTTCAAACGCGTAAGTGCCACGCCTTGGATGTAGAGAATGCCGGGATTGTCGGGTTCCTCTACAATCAGGCGCTCTAGTAGACGGTTTGCCTGTTCGTATTGCGCGAGCGATACACGGCAGGAGGCGAGAAGCTCGCGAGATTGTAAGTTGGCCGGCTTCGGGGCTAATTTTTCCAGGATGGGAGCGGCTGAATCGCAACGGTCCTGCTTCACGTAGGCGAGCGCCAGATTGATCAGAACGGCATCATCGCCGGGAGAGACCTTAAGAGCTGCCTGATAAACCTGGATCGCCTGAGCGTAGCGGTGTGTTTGCGAATAGATAACGCCTAAGTTCCCGAGCGCACCAATATTACGCGGCTCTAACTTCAATACGGAGCGGAAGCCGGTTTCGGCCTCCGCGTATTGTTGAGCTCGGAGCGCGGTTGCGGCCTTATCAAATAAAACGGCAGCCGAATCCGCTGCAAGGATTCGGCTGCCGTTTAGCAGGAGGATTATTAAGCTAGAACAGGATTTTAAGTCCAAGCTGAATATTACGCGGATCGCGCGTGGCGCTTACCTGGCCGGTGCCGCCTTGACTCGAAACAGTCACTGGCGAACTGGGGTTCGGTACGCTGATACCGCCATTCACAGATGACCACTGCGTGTGATTGAACGTGTTAAACGTTTCTACGCGGAGCTGCGCGGATACGTGTTCCCCGATGCGCGTGTTCTTGTACGCCGAAATGTCCCAGTTGTTGATTCCAGGACCCGTCAGAGCGTTACGCCCTAGATTTCCCAAAGACCCTTGAGCCGGCCGGGCGAACACGAGCGGATTGAAGAAATTGTAGCGAGTCTGATTATCGGGGTAAATTTGACCCCCGATGTAATCTGCGCGCTGGCCGCTTGAACCTGCCAGCGTTCCCGTGTCGCCATTGGCGCTCACGTTGATCGGCGTTCCGCTCCAGAAGCGAGTAATGCCGGCAAGCTGCCAACCGTTCGCGACAGCCTTGAGCACCTGATTGTCCGCACGAACAGACGGAAGCTCATAGACGTAATCGACATTAAATACATGCTTACGGTCAAAACCGGCCAAGGCATAATCGCGTCGTCGATCATAGGCGTAACCGATCGCGGTTCCGTCGGAATCCACCTCGTCGAGAGCCTTCGACCAGGTATACGTTGCGTTCAAAGTGAGATGCTGAGCAAAGCGCCGACTCAAGCGCGTCTGAAGACCGTTGTAATTGCTGGTCGCACCGAATTCGGTGAAGTTGACGCTCACAAACCCAGGGTACGGGCGCACCGCGTTATTGGTGAAGTTTACACCACTCAGCAGTGTAGAACCGGCCGCTGTGGTTGTGTTCAGAGGCAGTTGGCCCAGATCGCGATTATACTGCAGATGGCGTCCGAGGTTTCCGACAACACCAATGTCGATCGATGTCTTTGCCCCGAGCTCACGCTGAATATCAAACGACCAGGAGTAAGTAGTAGGAATCTGGCCCTTCTTGTCGACAGCCGTTACCGACACCGGAGAGATGGTTCCCGTGGCTGCCAAAGAGGGCGACAGTTGATCCAGATTGCCACCGTACAAAGTAGGAGTCGCGACAAGCGGGGGATTACCTAACCCGCCGAAATTGTAGACGTTCTGTTGAGCGCGCTCGTAGAAGACACCGCCACCCAAACGAATCGCGGTTTTTCCGTCACCGAAGGGATCGTAAGCAATGCCGAAGCGCGGCGCCCAATTGTTGTAGCGATGATCCACGCCGCCAAGCGGAAGGCCGCCCGTGCCTTCCAGAACCAAACCATTGTAGGCGTTGCCGCTACCGGAGATGATGCTTCCGTTCAACACGCCCGATTGAGTGTTGATTTTGACCGATTGTGCACGGTCATAAAGATTCGGCTCGAAGTAGCTTTGCAGGAACTTGCCGCGGGTATAAGTGGGACCTTCATAGGCCCAACGAATGCCGTATTCCACAGTGAGTTTCTTGTTAACTTTCCAGCTATCCTGCACATACGCTTCGGTTACAAAGAACCGGAAAGCTCCGTAGTAAATGCCGCGCGTTTGCGATGCGCTGGTGTAGTTCCCCAGCAGCATGTTAGCAAAGGTATTCCCGGTATCGTTCGGGTTGTTGGCGCTGGCGCCGAAATTCAAGTTCAGCGCATCGCTCCAACCAGGTTGCTGGCCGTTGTCGTTGAAGTTGAAATAGACCCCGGTCTTAAATGTATGCGATCCGCGGGTGTGCGTCAGGTTATCTGTCCAGGCGTACGTCTTGCCCTCGCTGCGCCAGTTTGCCTGGAACGGTGAAAAGCTGCAGGAACCGATGCCGCAATTAAAGCTAGGAAAACGATTCCGCACGTTTTGATCCGGATATAGTTCCTGGAACTTGAAGCCCAAGGAAGTCCGGTCGTAATTCGTCTTTGGAGTGCCGGGGACGATGTCTACCACCTGCGTTAAGTGGTTGTACGCGAAAATCAACTCATTGGTGGTGCGCGGTGAGATTACATTCACCAGATTCCACGACCAGCTCGCCCCTGGCTTTTCTCGAAACTGAGGATAGATCGGGTACGGCAAAGAGTTGAAAATGCCAATGTCTTGCTGTTCCTGCTGTGCGTCATCCGCCCAGCGGAAGAAGAAGTTCATGTTCGGGTTGATGTTGTAATCGACGCGCGCCACTTTCGCATTCTTGTTGAAAGTATAGGTGTCCTGAAACGGGAACCGGACCTGCTCGGGCACGCCGGGCGTCGGAGTAGCAAGAGCGCGGTTCGGGAAGCTGAGCAGTTTGATGAACGCCGCTGCGTTCTGATTCCACTGAGAAGGAGGAATGGTGTTATTCGGATACGGAGTGCCTCCAATCGCGCGACCGGAGGAGTCCC